>NZ_AZQX01000096.1:0-8890 GCF_000568385.1 Halomonas sp. BC04 | reverse complement strand
GCCGCGTGAGCGGTGGATTCGCAAGCCGGGCGTGGACGGCGAAATGCTCGAGCATCGCTTCGAGCGCTCCGACATGGTGCCCGGGCGGGAGGCCTGTGACCAGCTGATGGTCAGCAAGGCTCAGCGCTATATCGATCAGGTCGGCGACGAGATGTTCAAGTCACGCTGATAGTGCTCTTATCCATTAGAACAAGGGCAAACAGCACGGTGCAGTCGTAGACTGGGGGTAGCCTTTTCCGGGAGCCTCCATGCGCCTACTGCACCGTGCCTCGCCCTGGCGTGAACTCTTTGCCGCCGACACTCTGCCTGACCCCGAGACGCTTCCCCCTCTGCTTGCTCCCCTGCGTGATGCGTTGGTTGAACTGGGCTCCGCCCCGGACCTGGCGGTCGCCCACGCCTGGCAGGCACGCCTGGTCGAGGCGCTGCAGCGCCTCGACATACCCGCCTGGCGCATCAGCCAGCTGATCAGCGACCATAACGAACTGCTCTACCGCCGGGCCATCCAGCTCTCGCTCAACGAGATGCAGGGGCTGGGGTGGGGAGAGCCCCCGGTCGCCTTCTGTGTGTTGATCCTGGGCTCCGGTGCCCGCCACGAGAGCCTGCTGGGGCCTGACCAGGACAACGCCATGATCATTGCCGACTACCCCGATGCACGGCATACCGAGATCGATGGGTACTTCCAGTCACTGGGCGAGCGCTTCACGGCACGGCTGGATGAGGCGGGGATCCCGTTATGTAACGGTCATGTCATGGCGCGCTGGCCGATGTGGCGCAAGCGGCTTTCCGAATGGCGTGAGCAGTTGACGCTGTGGACCAGTGATCGGCGCATCAAGCGCGTCCAGCAGAGCAATATCCTGCTCGATTTTCATCCGGTGTATGGCGATGTGGGCCTAGCCGAATCCTTGAGCGATCACATACAGCACTTGATGCCTGGCTCGAGCCTGTTCCTCGATGAGATGACGTCGCTGTTGAAGGAACTACCGGTGGCGCTGGACCGTTTCGGGCGGCTTGCCGGGGATGGCGAAGGAGCCCCCCACGACAATGCCATCAATCTCAAGCTCCAGGGCGTATTGCCGCTGGTCAACGCCGTTCGGCTGCTTGCGCTTCGCCATGGCGTGCGTGTCATCGATACGCGTTTGCGGCTGCCCGCACTGGTGCTAGAGGAGGCGCTGACAGCCACTCGGGCCCGTGGCTTATCGCCGCCCTGGATCGGCTTCAGGGCATCCTGTTGACGGCGCAACAGGCCAGCGTCAAGGCGGATGCCACTCCCGATGGATGGATCGATCTGGCGCGACTGGAAGATGATCAGCGGCTGCTGCTACGGCACGATTTGCAGGCGATCCGCAGCCTGGCCAGGCTGGCGCAGGGGAGTTCGGGAGCTAGTTGATCAAGGGGCACCGCCTCCCTCCCAGGAGGCGGCATGCTTTCAATGTGCTCAGAATGTTTCAGCTCTCTTCCCCCACCGTCAGTTATCGACTCATTTGGAGGGAAGCTTTGGAAAAGTAAGTGAACAAGTTAAGTCGCATTACCATTATTTCATTGGTGTCAGCGTGGTCAGGAGTTCGAACGCGGCATGATGTGCCTGTCGATAGAGAGTCAGGATGTGTGCGTCTTCTCTGCCGGATGGCAAATGTCGCATGGCGTAGTATCGCTCAGTGCCTTCAATACGTTCCAAGATATTGCCGTAACTTCCTTCCCGATGAAGAATTGCATTGACAGTCGCTGAATCGAGTCCCAGGTAGCCGAGAAATTGCTCGCTCGGGATACCCAGCAATAGGTCGGCGGTGGATAGCAAGCCGATGAAGTAGGCGTATTGACCGCTTAAATGATCCTTTTGGGCTAGAAGTTCGCAGGCTTTGGCGCGTGCAAGTGCTAATTCGGCGTGTTCGGAACGCGCATCACTCATCAGGCCAAACATTGCAGCCCAGCTGGATAGCTTTTGAAAACCTAGGCGAGCTACGACGTCTTTAAGTGAACTAATCGGGGCTTGTTGTCGATAAAAGGCGCTATTGGCGACACGGGTCAGCTTGATGGCTAGTTCTGGATCGGACTGTATGAGATTGATGATCTCACCGATGTCGGGTTCAGTTTGGCATAGTGCGTTGAGCAGTTTCGTAGCTTGAAGTGTGGCGGCCGGTATTTTCTTTCCATATAACGGTGTCGGCCGTGCATAGAAATAGCCTTGGAAAAGTTCGAAGCCAATACGTTGATAGGCATCGCGCTCCTCTCGGGTCTCGACGCGCTCGGCAATCCATCTTAGGTCCAGATGCGAAAGCTGATGTTTGTGCAATTCAACCTTCTCAGCCGTCAGCGTCGAGATATCGACCTTGATGTACGTGGCAAGCGAAAGGAGGGGAGACCATTCAGAGTTAAAGGCGAAGTCATCCAGAGCGAACCGAAACCCTTGACGATGGAGACGCTGAACAGCTTCAATCAGTTCCGGTGTCGGTACAATTCGCTCGACCAGCTCGATCACGACGTGTTCGGGTGAAAGCGGCAGGAAATGCCGTGAGAGTAGTATTTCGGCTGAAACATTCACGAAGACAGGAGCCTGAGAAAAGCTGGCTCTCTTAGCTATGGCAGTGTGAAGTTGGTAAATCACCTCCGCGGTAGCGACCGCCTCACCAACGTCCAACGCTCCCAAGCCTGATTCATGTCGATAGAGCAGTTCGACGCCATGAATTTTGTCCTGCTTATCGAAGATGGGCTGTGAAGCCAGCAAGAGAGTGTCCGCACTTCCAATTCCCTGTGTCATGTTTTTCCTCGATTTGAGTTTGATACTCCTTCTACGTTTATCGACACTTGTTCTGATACCTTTAGCATGGATTAAGGTGTGGCCGAAATTCAAAGGAAAATGTCTTTGTGTTGGGGGCAGGTGCTGATTCCATGATCAGGTAGGCGCTCTGTAGCAGGGCGGGCGGGAGCTCGTTGATCAAGGGCACCGCTTCCCTCCCTGGAAGCGGCTTGGCTCAGTTGGTCTTGCCTGAGGTGGTCTTAAAATGTCTCCCAATCCTCTTCCAGCTCTCGCACGGGCTGCTGACGCTTGGGTGCTCCTTTCCCAACCTGCTGCGAGGCGGTCGTTACCGTCGAGGGCAGGGCGGGGCTCGGGAGGCTCATCGACGGGCTGGACTGGGTCTCTGTGTGCCGCGCTTCACCGAGTATGAACTCCGACATGAGCTCATCGAGGCGACGGGCGTTGTCGCGCATGGTGGCGGCCAGGCCGGCATTCTGGTGAACCATGGAGGCATTCTGCTGCGTCATGGTATCCATCTCCGCCACGGCAGTGTTGACCTGCTCGATTCCCGACGTCTGCTCACGGGCACCGGCGGTGATCTCGCTGATCACGTCCGAGACCTGGATCACGCTCTGGCGCAGCTCCTGCATCCGCTCCGCCGCGCCCTTGACGATCTGGCTGCCCTCCTGGGTGTGTTTCACCGACGTATCGATCAGTCCGCGAATATCCTTGGCCGCGTCGGCTGAACGGCTGGCGAGGTTGCGGACTTCCTGGGCGACCACGGCAAAGCCCCGGCCATGTTCTCCGGCTCTGGCGGCTTCCACCGAGGCATTCAACGCCAGGATGTTGGTCTGGAAGGCGATCGAGTCGATCAGGCCGATGATATCGCTGATCTTGTTGGCCGATGCGTCGATGGATGCCATCTTGGCCTGCATCTCGGTCATGGCCTCATTGCCGCGCTCGGCAATCCCGGCGGCATTGGTGGCCAGTCCGTTGGCCTGCTCGGATGCCTGGGCGGTGTGCGAGACGGTGGAGTGAATCTCCTCCATGGATGCCGAGGTTTCCTGCAGGTTGGCGGCGGCCTGCTCCGTGCGCGAGGAGAGCTCCTGGGTGCCGTCGGCCATGTCGCTGGCGCCGGAAAGGACGGTACGGGCGTTCCCGCGCACTTCCTGCAGGGTCCGCTGCATGCGCTCGACGAAGCCGTTGAACTGTACGGCGAGCTCGCCCACTTCATCATGCTATGAGCCGTCAGCCGGCGGGTCAGGTCGCCCTTGCCCTGGGCGATATCGGCCATGGCCTGGGCGGTCTGCTTGATCGGCGCCAGTGCCTTGCGCGCAGTGAAACCGACGATGACCAGCAGCAGCAGCAGTATCACCGCACCCACGATCAGCAGGGAGAACAGCAGGTTCGTCGAGACAGCGGTAAAGACATTGCTGGGAATGGCCGCCGCCAGCGCCCAGCCCCCGGTTCCCCGAATCGGGCTCCAGACCATGGTCACGTTGCCACCGAAGGGTGACACCACCTGCCCGATGCCGGGTTCACCGGAGAGTATGCGCTGGCCCAGTGCATTGGCGCCCTGGAAGCCGGCCTGGTCGGCTTCGGTGACGTTGAGGTTCATGCGCAGGTCGGGATCGGGATGGGCCACGACCATGCCGCCGCTGTCGACCATGTAGCCGTAGCTACCTTCGCCCACGTCGATGGCGGAGGTGATTTCCGAGACGGCTTCCATCGACAGGGTGATGCCTAGCAGGCCGACGCGGTTTCCCGCCTCGTCGAAGATCGCTTCGGCAATTATCGCGGTGGGCAGGCCGCTCACCAGGGAGAGCACCGGGTCGGCCAGCAGCCGATCCGTGGTGCCATCGACGATCAGCTCCTGGAAATAGCCGCGACTGGAGATGTCCGCCCTGGCACCGGTATGGGTCACGGTATCGCCGCTGGCGTCGGCGAAGTAGAACGATTCGATGGTGGCATCGCCCGGATGACGGCTGGCCAGCCAGTCGAGATGCTCTTCCACGGGCACCGATTCGGCGAGCCTCTCATCCTTGGCAAGGCCGGACAGCAGGGTCCGGTAGCCCTCGATCCAGCGGCCGATTTCATTGGCCCGAGCGTCGACCTGCCGGGCGCTGGTGTCTTCCAGCATCGGCGGGATGGCATTGTTCAACTGGGTATTGACGATCAGGCCCAGCGCGATGAATGCCAGCAGTAACGGCAGGCCGATCGCGCCCAGCAGTTTCTGCGTGAGTGATAGACGTGTGAGTCGCTTCATTGTGTAGGGGGCTCTCTTGGGACGTGGCAGTTAATGCAGGTCCAGGTGTTATCGACGAAGCAGCACAGCGAATCGGACCGTCTGCTGAAGAGCGACTTGGCCCAGCGGCGCGTGATGGCCCGGCTTTCCGGATGCTTGTTGTTCTTGGATGTATGGCGGGCTTATCGAGCGCCTGGACGGGCTGTTTCGTCATGCCCTGGCACAAGGGGTATCGGCGGGAGCGAGGGTTTCTTTAGCACGTACAACAGAAAATAGGCTGGGGGTGGATCACTCGGTGGCCTGGGGCAGTTCCATGACCAGGCAGGCGCCCGCCAGCTGGGGGGCGTCCTCTACCCAGAGCCTGCCGCCCAGGTGGGCAACGATGCCACGGCTGATCGGCAAACCCAGACCGCTGCCCCTGGGGCGCCCCTTGGCCTTGCCGGCACTGCTGCTCAGGCGTTTTATCTGGTGGAATTTCTCGAAGACCCGCTCACGCTCCGCTTCGGCGATACCGGGTCCATTGTCCTCCACGCTGAGCCGATAGTGCTGCTTGTGTCGTGTCAGGAGGAGGCGCACCTGTGGGTCGTCGTCATCGGCAAATTTGCTGGCGTTGTCGAGCAGATTGATGATGACCTGCTCAAGGCGGTCCGGGTCGCCGATGACTGGCGCCTCGTCAACGTCGATATCCACTTGCAGGGTCACCCCGCGATCCTCCTGCAGGCGGTGGACGGCGTCGACGCTATGCCGGGTCAGCGACACCAGATCAAGTTTCTGCGGCGTCAGCGTCAACCTTCCGCTCTCCAGCCTTGCCAGGTCGAGAATCTCCTCGATCAGGCGGGAGAGACGCTGGCTTTCCAGCACCACCACGTCGAGGAAGTGACGGCGCTTGTCTTCCGGCAGGTCCTTGCCGTCGCGCAGGATCTCGGCGAAGGCGCGGATCGACGTCAGGGGAGTGCGCAGCTCATGGCTCACCATGGCCACGAACTCGTCCTTGAGTCGATCGAGTTCACGTAGCCGCTCGTTGGCGGCTCGCAGTTCCTCGCTAGCCTGGGCCAGTTCACGGGACTTCTGCTCCAGGCGTCGATTCATCTCCAGGGTCTCGGAGGTGGTATCGAGAATGCTCAGTACCGACTCCAGGTCCAGCGCCTCGCCGCGTACCAGAGAGTTGATCAGCACCCGCGAAGAGGCACTGCCCAGCGCCCCTGCCAGTGCCTGCTCGGCACGAGTGACCAGGTCAGGCGGCGCTGGCGAGGTGTCGTCTAGCTCGGCGTAGGCAACGTCGGCGAAGACCCGAGCCGTGGCGCCCGAGCCTAGATAGCGATTGAGCAGGGTGCGAAGTTCCCCGCGGGTGGTCTGGCCGTGCCACAGGGAGGATTCGATGAGACCGGGATGCATCGCCTCGGTAAACAGCGCCGCCTGGGTCCTTTCCACCGGACTCTGGCGGGAAAACAGGGAGATGCCCACCAGCAAGCCGACATTGGCCATCAGGCTCCAGAGCAGCGAGTGACTGTAGATATCCCAGTTCTCCAGGCCGAACAGGGCATAGGGACGTAACCAGCTCATGCCCCAGGGGCCGTGCTCCAGGAAGGCGTCGTTGAGCCAGCCGGACTGGGCGAAGCCGGGTATCAGCAGGGTCCAGGCCCAAATCAGGGTGCCGGCGATCAGCCGAGTGCGGCGCCTCGTCGGGTGGCACCGCGCCAATAGAGGCCGATCAGCATGGCCGGGGCGAACTGGCAGGCAGCGGCGAAGGAGACCAGGCCGATAGTGACCAGGCTGTAGGAGTCGCCGATCAGCGCATGGTAGAGATAGCCCAGCAGCAGGATGAGCACGATGGCCACCCGGCGGATGCCCAGCAGCCAGCCGGCCAGCTCACCCTGGGAGCTCAGGTGAAGGCGCTTCGAGCGCAGCAGCAGCGGCATCACCAGCTGGTTGCTGACCATGGTGGAGAGGGCGATGGTCTCCACGATCACCATGCCCGTGGCCGCCGAGAGGCCGCCGATGAAGACCAGCAAGGGCAGGCCGTCGAGCCCGGCGGAAAGCGGCAGGGTCAGCACGAAGCTGTCCGGGTCCGGGTTGCCGGCGGGCAGCAGCAGGCCGGCCATGGCAATGGGAATCACGAACAGGTTGATCGCCAGCAGGTAGAGTGGAAACAGCCAGCTGGCGCGTGTGATATGGCGCTCGTCCACGTTCTCCACCACCAGTACCTGGAACTGGCGCGGCAGGGTGAGGAAGGCGAGAAAGGCCAGCACCAGCATGCCGACCCAGCCACTGGCGCCGCCGGGTACCGACTCGAGACTCAGGCAGCGCGGATCTCCGGACTGGCGGCCACCTGGGAAAAGAGATCGCCAGGGCCGCGGAACAGGCTGAAGACCACGAAGATCCCCACGGCCAGGAAGGCCACCAGCTTGACCAGCGACTCGAAGGCAATCGCCGCCACCATGCCCTCGTGACGCTCGCTGGCGTCGAGGTGGCGGGTGCCGAAGAGAATGATGAAGACTGCCAGTACCAGGGCGACCCAGAAGGACTTGTCGACCCAGAAGGCTTCTTCGGCCAGGCTCAACTCCGGGGCCAGGGGATAATTGACCAGCACCGCATGGCTGACCGTGATCGCCTTGAGCTGCAGGGCAATATAGGGGGTGATGCCGATCAGGGCGATGAAGGCCACCAGCGCGCCAAGCCCCTGGCTCTTGCCGTAGCGGGCGCTGATGAAGTCGGCGATGGAGGTGATGCGCTGGACTTGGGCGATGCGCACCATCTTGCGAATCATGAAGGGGGCCATGAGCATGGCCAGTGTCGGGCCCAGGTAGATCAGCAGGAAGCCGGGGCCGTACTGGGCCGCACGTCCCACGCTGCCGTAGAAGGTCCAGGCGGTGCAATAGACGGCAATGGAGAGTGCGTAGACGGTGGGTGAACCGATCAGCGAACGGCCCTGCTCCGCGCGCCGGTCGCCCCAGGCAGCGATCACGAACAGCAGCGCCAGATAGCCGAAGGCGACACTGAGGACGATGGCATCCGTGCGCATCCGCGTCAGTCTCCCGAGCGCTGTTCGAGCAGCCAGGCTGCCAGGATGATGACCAGCGTCCAGGTGACGAAGATATACAGCGGCAGCCAGGAGGGGCCATCCTCGGGCGGGCGGTCAACCACCATCACCAGCGGCGGCAGGAAGAGCACGGTGGCCACCACGATAAGGGCAATCAGCCGTTCCTTGAGGCGCGAGGGGCTCATCATGAGGCGAAGGCATCCTCCTTGGTGAGGGCCGTGGCCTGGAGCGCCAGGGCCTGCTCCAGGGTTTCGATGCCCCTCGCCTCGAGGCGCGGCAGCAGCGCGAGCCATAGCTCAGCCGTGACCCGGGCATCGCCCAGCGCGGTATGTCGTGTCCCCGGGGGGAACCTCAGGCTGTAGCGGTCGGCCAGGGTGTCCAGGTCATGGCCGTCAAGGCTCTCGTCCAGGGCCCGTGATATGAGCAGCGTGTCCAGCACCGGCATATCCAGAGTGACACTGGCCCCGGGAGGCTGCAGGGCCAGCAGGTCGAAGGCCGCGTTGTGCGCCAGCACCACCGCGTCGCCGATATAGTTGCGAAAGCGGGGCAGGAGGACGGGCAGGGGGGGCGCGCCGCGCACGTCGCTGTCGGTGAGGCCATGAATGGCGGTACTGGCCGGAGGAATCGGCTTGCCGGGATCGACACGAACATCGAAGACATCACTGGCCAGCAGCCGGGCATTGACGATGCGGCAGGCCCCGATGCTGATCACCGTGTCGCCGCGGCGAAGTTCCAGGCCCGTGGTTTCGGTGTCGAAGGCCACGATCTCGAGGGCCCGCAGGGGACGTCGGGCGAGTTCGGCGTCGGGCGGCGGCAGGTCGGCGATGCCGAAGTCGTGGAATTCGGGGCGGGGTGCGGCCAGCGCCCTGGG
>NZ_AZQX01000095.1:0-5141 GCF_000568385.1 Halomonas sp. BC04 | reverse complement strand
TTGAGCTGCAAGTTATGGCCTGTCCAATGCCGGACCTTCATTCAGCGATGTTGGTTTGTTGTTGCATGTCCCTTTCTTGCTTGCCGAAACGGCAATTATGACAGTTATTTCCATAAGCACAATACGACTTGTGCTGTTGAATGAAAGTCCAGAGGCGTTTCGATTTTCCAAGCGAGAACTCAGATATTTTCTATATTACATTGGGTTCTTCGTCGCATGGATAGTACCAAGCATGCTTATTGGGGCGTCATCATCCCTTGTTTTTTATAGTATTTGGATGGCTTCGATTCCATTGGCATTTTTTCTAGTGGCATTATTTTTCACGCTAAGGTTGTCGTTGTTATTCGTAGGCGTGGCTATTGATAGAAAAATCTCACTGAGAGATTCCTATACTATGACTCATGGCCCTCAGTGGGCGCTATTCATTTCGCTTGCGATGTTCGGTGCTTTGTTTTATATATTTTATGTTTTGTTGGGGATTATTGCCAGCTGGATAGGGCCTGGGTATTGGAGCTTAATATTGGATTTGTTGATGTATCCGTTGGTGAGTATGTTCGCTTATGTGCTTATATCTATTGTTCTATCTATCTTATACACCGAGACTTATCAGCCAGGCTCCAACGAAACAAGTGCAACAGAGGCGTTGCTGTGATAACTACATTGACAGATGAGGTGGGTGCTGGTGTGATAAGAGAAAGTGAAATAAAGAAAGTTGGTTTGCTTGTTAGGGTTCTTAGTGCTTTTGTCTCTTTGTGTTGAATCATAGCCTTATTGGGTGCGCTTGCTTTTGGTAGAGATGATGGATTGAGTTTGGGTGTGTTATTGTTTTTTATTGGTTTGTCAGTATGCTTATACATTTTCACTGTAATACTGATGACAGGTTAGCCGCCTGGTTTTTTAAGGTGGACGGCGGGGAAGAGGTGATAATGAACGCGGCACCGCCTCACAGCCGATCCGCTTCCAGGGCCAGTGGCACGACGAAGAATCGGGCCTCTACTACAACCGCCACCGCTACTACGATCCGCAGCAGGGCCGATACATCAGCCAGGATCCGATTGGCCTGAAGGGCGGCAGGAACCTGTATCAATATGCGGCGGCCCCCAGTGTAGAAGTAGATCCTCTCGGACTAAGAGGGGTATATGGTTTAGGGGGAGGACCTTATAGCCAATCGAATATGGTGAGGAGGGCTGCAGCCCGTCAAGAACCAGCAAGCAAAGCTGTTGCTACAGGGGCAGACATTGGTGGTGAAATCTTTGGTGGTGTTTTTGGGACATCGATCTCTACGGGCAAGCAGCTAGACTCTCATGGTAATATATGCGCCGTTACAACTGGCTGTATGAAGTTTGGCCTTGGTGCCTTCGCTGGTGCTGGTGTAGACATATCGGGAGCTGTTAATGGTGGAGCCATGGAAACAGGTGTTACAGAAACCTGGGGCCCATTTGTGCGAGGAGGCTCAGGGATCGCTGCAGGTGCTTCTGGTAGCTTTGGTGAAAGTGGCGTCGGCGGAGCCAGAGGTTTTTTCGGGAAAGGTATAGGTGGTGCCGGCGGAATTCAGTTTTGCCGTATTTCCACTGTATGCAACGAGGAGTCTGCAGAAAGTGAGTAAAGGGCTAAAAACAAAGTCTAATATAGTTTTAGTGGCTGCTATAACAGGGTGGCTTGGGATTGTAATGCGCGAAGCAGGCTGGGAATTTTTTGGAAATGCTGTATTTAATATAAGTCTTATCATCGCTGCTGTCTTCGGGGTTTTGGGCTTAATCGGCCTTGCTATAAATTTTTGCAGTAGAAAAAATAAATGAAAGATATTGTGAGCAGTACCAACACCTAACCCAGCTGTACAGTGATGGTAACCTTCTAACACATGCCCCTGAGCCAGCCATCTGACTCAGGGGCTTTCGCTTCTGCCGCTAAATTACTTCGCCGCCAGAGCCACGCCTACCTTGGAGCGGTTGGGCCTCCCGATGGTCTGGGTGATCCAGGTGCCGGTCTCGGCGAGTTTATCGAGGTCGATGCCGGTCTCGATGCCGAGGCCGTTGAGCAGGTAGACGACGTCTTCACTGGCCACGTTGCCGGAGGCGCCCTTGGCGTAGGGACAGCCGCCGAGGCCAGCGACGGAGCTGTCCACCACGCTGATGCCTTCTTCCAGTACGGCGTAGAGGTTGGCGAGGGCCTGGCCGTAGGTGTCGTGGAAGTGGGCGGCGAGCTTTGCCATGGGGATGTCGTGGCTCACTGCTTCGATCATGCGCTTTGCGGCGAGCGGTGTGCCGACGCCGATGGTGTCGCCGAGGGAGACTTCGTAGCAGCCCATGTCATAGAGCGCCTTGGATACTTCGGCGACCTTGGCCGGGGCGATCTCGCCTTCGTAGGGGCAGCCGAGTACGCAGGAGACGTAGCCGCGCACGCGGACGTTGGCTGCTTTCGCCCTCTCCAACACCGGGGCGAAGCGCTCCAGGGATTCGGCGACGGAGCAGTTGATGTTTTTCTGTGAGAAGGCCTCGGAGCTGCGCCGAATACCGCCACTTCTTCCACGCTGCATTCGAGTGCCGCTTCCAGCCCCTTGAGGTTGGGGGTGAGGGCGGCGTAGGTGACGCCTGGTCGGCGGGTCAGGCCGGTCATCACTTCGCGGTGGTCGGCCATCTGCGGCACCCACTTGGGGGAGACGAAGCTGGCGGCCTCGATGTAGGTGATGCCGGCATCGCCCAGGCGGTCGATCAGTTCGAGCTTGGTGGCCGTGTCGATCGGGTTGGGTTCGTTCTGCAGCCCGTCGCGGGGGCCGACCTCGACCAGGCGGACGGTTTTGGGGAATGTCATGGTGTCTCTCCAGCAGTGGCACGGTCTGCTTTTGGTGTCGGTAGCATAAGCCTTTGCCAACTCCGCCGGGCGCCTATCGGCGCCTGTCGCGATGCGGAGCAGCGCTCCTACAGCTGTTTTAGCCTAGGGCAGCGGCAGGATCCGGGAGGCCTCCGGCCTCCTGTCGCGATGCGGAGCAGCGCTCCTACAGCTGCCTTATCTGCCATATCAGGCAATTGTCACCCTGTCGGAGCAGCTTTAGCTCGCGACTGGCGCCGGTAGGCGCCTTGGCGGAGGCTGCCGACGTTGGTGTTTTTCACCTCCCTCGCCGGGGAGGCCTTCGGCCTCCAGTCGCGATGGGAACTCGGGACGCCGAACCGAGCGCTCCTACAGCTGTTTTCTCTGCCATATCAGGCGATTGTCACCCTGTCGGAGCAGCTTTAGCTCGCGACTGGCGCCGGTAGGCCTTCGGCCTCCAGTCGCGATGCAAAGTCGGGACGCCGAACCGAGCGCTCCTACAACTCCTAATTTATTCCTCGACGGCGAATTCCAGCAGTACGTCGCCTTGGCCGACGGTGTCGCCGCCCTGGAAGTGGAAGCTGGCGACGTGGCCGTCGGCGGGGGCGGTCATGGTGTGTTCCATCTTCATGGCTTCCATGACCATCAGCGGCATGCCTTTTTCGACTTTCTGACCCGGTTCCACCAGCAGGGCGACGACGGTGCCGTGCATGGGGGCGGTGAGGGTCGATTCGGCTTCGTGGTGGCCGTGGTCGATGGCGTCGATGCGGCGCCAGAACAGGCGGGTTTCGCCGCGTGGGTCGACCATGACGACGACGTTGCCGTCGCGCCGTGCCTGCAGGCGACGGCGATGGCCGTTGAGGGTGACTGCCACGGCGTCGCCGGCCAGGGGCTGCAGGCTGGCGGTGAGGGTCTCGCCGCGAATGGTCAGGGTCCAGAGGGCGTCGCCGCTGTGGCGGGTGCCGTCGACCACGACCACGGTCTCGGAATCTTCACTGGCCTGGACGTGAGCCGGGTCACACAGCGCGATGCGGATGCTGTGCGGGGCGTTGAGGCGGAAGCCGTCGTGACGGTCCCAGGGCGAGTCGCTTTCGCACTCCCGGGCCAGCTGGTTGAGGCCCACCAGGGCGGCACCGGCGTACTCTTCGATGCTGTACTGCTTGGGGGCGAACAGGGTGGCTTCGTTGCGCTCGATGAAGCGGGTATCCAGCTCGCAGGCCTTGAAGGCGGGGTGCGTGGCCAGGCGCTGCAGGAAGGCGCGGTTGGTGACCACGCCCTGCACGTCCAGCGCCGCCAGGGCGCGGTTGAGCGTGGCCAGGGCCTGGTCGCGGTCGTCGCCGTGGACGATCAGCTTGGCCAGCATGGGGTCGTAGTGCATGGAAACGGCATCGCCGGTCTCCACGCCGCTGTCCAGGCGCACGCGGCTGGGGTCGAGGCCGGCGCCTTCCAGGTCCATGGCGAACTGGGTCAGCAGGCCGGTGGCGGGCAGGAAGTCCTGGTCCGGGTCCTCGGCGTAGAGGCGCGCCTCGAAGCTGTGGCCGGTGATGGTCAGCTCCTCCTGGGTCAGGGGGAGGGCTTCGCCCATGGCCACGCGCAGCTGCCATTCGACCAGGTCCTGGCCGGTGATCATCTCGGTGACCGGGTGCTCCACCTGCAGGCGGGTGTTCATCTCCATGAAGAAGAACGAGCGTCGGCATCCAGCAGGAATTCGACGGTGCCGGCGCCCACGTAGCCGATCTCCTTGGCGGCGCGCACGGCGGCATCGCCCATCTCGCGGCGCAGTTCGGCGGTCATGCCGGGAGCGGGGGCTTCTTCCAGCACCTTCTGGTGGCGGCGTTGTACCGAGCAGTCGCGCTCGAACAGGTAGACACCGTTGCCGTGGCTGTCGCAGAAGACCTGGACCTCGACATGGCGCGGCTGGGTCAGGTACTTCTCGATCAGCATGCGGGTGTCGCCGAAGGCGGCCTGGGACTCGCGGCGACAGCCTCCAGTGCAGCCTGGAACTGCTCGCTGCTCTCCACCACTCGCATGCCCTTGCCACCGCCGCCGGCGCTGGCCTTGAGCAGTACCGGGTAGCCGATCTTGTCGGCTTCGGTCTTGAGCAGGGCGTCGTCCTGGTCGTGACCGTGATAGCCCGGCACCAGCGGCACGCCGGCGTCAGCCATGCGCGCCTTGGCCGCGGACTTGTCGCCCATGGCGGCAATCGCCGAGGCGGGCGGGCCAACGAAGACGATGCCGGCCTGGTCCAGCGCTTCGACGAAGCCGCCGTTCTCGGAGAGGAAGCCGTAGCCGGGGTGGATGGCGCCGGCGCCGGTGCGCTTGGCGGCCTCGAC
>NZ_AZQX01000094.1:0-30210 GCF_000568385.1 Halomonas sp. BC04 | reverse complement strand
GTACCGACAGCGATGGAAAAATAGCAGGCAAAGGGAATCGTGCGCCAGAACCTGATGGTCAGTTGAATCATCCATCTCGATATACCGAATCTCACGAGATCGCGGTTGCTGTAGAAACATACCCGCATCCGCTTGCGGTGATACTCGACACCAATGGAAAACAGCACCATCAGAGCGCCTGACCGCTGAAACCAGTGGCCCTCCCCGGTCAACAGACTGGCATAGCCCGAGGCAAGCACAGGCACAGTGGCCAGCATCATCAGCAGGATTTCGATGAGAGCGTCCCGGCGAGAGGGTAGCTGATAGCCTTCTTCTCCCGACATCACAAACCTCCCGCAGGTATCCTGAGCTCAGTCAGGCTGCGCCGGCTCCGGTGCCCGTACCGCTTTCGTGGCAATGGCGGAGAACACGGCATCGAGTTCACGGCCGATTTCCTCCAGCCCCTCGCCACCCTCCTCGATATAGGGAGCAAGAACATGGCTCGGCCTCTTCCAGGCAAGAGTCGTACTGCCGTCCTCATTCTCGGTGACATAAAAGCGGATCGGCGCTTCTATCATGGCCGGGATGCTGAGGCGAAGAGTTCGCACGGCATAATCATTACGAAAGACACCGACCACTCGATTACCCGGAATCGACTCGCCTCGCCGGGCTGCTGCCTCCGTGGGTCCCACTTCCATGACGACGAACATGCCCTCGCTCTCGACGGCACTGCGCAGCGCATTCAGCAGTTCGGCATAGCCCTGCGACGTAACCTTCACCTCCCACCCCTGCTCGGGCCAAGGGGGATCTGCCAAAGCCGGGCCGGCCAGCAGCAGCACGAGCAGCAACCAAGACCCTGGCCACGACCGCACCATCATGCAGGCCATGCCACTGCAGCGACATTATCAAAGGATTCACGCTGCCAGTGCCTCAAGGTGGAAGGGTGCACGCCGAAGGCCTTGGGCAATGCGATGCCAATCTGTTCGGCAAGCACACCGAGTATCGCCATGTGATGGATGGTATGGCTGGTCAGAAACGTGAGTTCGCGTGCAAGGCTGGTTTCCAGTACCTGTACGTCATCGCCAGTGGGATAGCTCAGGCTCAAGCGGTCAGTCGGACACCGCCCGACCAAGGCTGTCAGCGCAGTCTCGATATCCGTCAGGCGATGAGCCGCCTGTTGCGGCCAGCGCTCGAGCCGCTCATCACGACGTCGATGCTCGTAGTCGATGACATCGGCATCCAGTCCGCCAAGCAGTGCATCGTAATGATCGATGATATGGCGGATATGCTTGCCCAGCGTATGCCGACCGTCGTGACCGAAGTCCTGCCGGTAATGCTCCGGCGTGAGCGCGTCAACGAAAGCCTTCAACTGTGACAATGCCAGGAGGTTCTCCTCGATGAGTTCCGCCTGGGGAGAGAGTTCTCGATTTCTTATTGATGACATGGCAACTTACCTGTTGGTCACAAGTGAGAAAGCCGGAGCCGGCACCAGGGTGGCCGGCCCGACCACCCGCTCAGGGGTTTAACACTCCGTTAGCCCTCGGCTTCTGCCTCGGCCTCGGCTTCACCCTCTGCTTCACCTTCCGCTTCTCCTTCTGCCTCTGCCTCTGCCTCGGCCTCTGCTTCAGCTTCGGCGCCTCCTTCGGCATGGGCTTCGGCCAGCATCAGGGGCGCCTCCTGCCCACTGGTATAGACCTGCTCGGCCGGTGACTCGCTGGCCACGGCCTGGAAGGCGGCGCCACTGGCTACCAACACCAGTGCCGGGGCCGCATAACCCAGCTGTTTGCTGAGACGCCCCAGCAGGCTGCGGCGCTTCTCGTCTTGTAGTGTCATGGTAATGACCTCCGTCGTGTCATGAAGAGACATGCGCTGGCATGTCATCGTGCAGTGAAGACAGCCCTGACGGCTGGCCTCTACTCGGTGCCACCGTCTCCTGGTGGCATCGCTACTGCTCCGTCACTCCCAAGCTTCTCCTGCTCGCTCGCTGCTTCCGCCTGGCAGCTTCTACTTATTGGTGTGCCGTGATGACTCTGTCGGTACATACTCCCAGTCCTTACAACGATCTCTATCGAAAATTGACACATCGACCAGGCTTGATTTATGGAACGATTGATTCTAAATTCAGGGCATGACACGAGGACGCCCCATCGCATTCAGCCCCGACGAGGCCGCGAGTGCCGCCATGCAGGTCTTCTGGGCCCGAGGCTACGACAGCGCCTCGACCCGTGACCTGCTCGAGGCGATGAACATCTCCCGAAGCAGCCTGTACCAGGCCTTCGGCAACAAGGAACAACTGTTTCTCGAGGCGCTGCGCCGCTATCGCGGCAGTCTTATCGGCCGGCTCCGCCGTCGACTGGCAGGATCACCCTCGGCGATGCACTTTCTCCAGGAACTGTTCGGGCAGACGGCTCTGGAGGCCGGCAGCGAGCGTGCCGCACTGGGCTGTCTGATCTTCAATTCGGCCTGCGAGCTTGGCCAACGCGACGATAACGCGGGCACCGAAGCCAGACGCAGCGTCCAAGCCATCACCGCGCTGTTCCACGAAGCCGTCATGCGGGCTCAGGCGGAAGGCGATATCGCCACGGATCGCGATTCCCAGGCACTCGCGACCTATCTCACCCTGGGCATGGCCGGACTGCGGACCTTGCTCAAGTCCGGCACCGATCCCACACAGGCCGGGGCTGCCGCTAAGCTGCTGCTCGATACACTGCGCTGAAGCCGAGACCAGAGGCAATTCCACGACATATATGGATCAATCGATCCATATATAACCCGACACCTCGCGGTGTCCCCTTTCGCTCGACAGGAGAGCCACCATGACCGCCGACTACCAAATACAACTTCCCCCGCAGACCCTCGAAAATGCCGATGCCAAGGCCCGGCCATTGCTCGAGAAGGCCAACGACAAGCTGGGCTTCGTGCCCAACATGTACAAGGGCATGGCCAAGGCGCCCGGCGTACTGGACACCTATCTGCACGGCTATGAGCTGTTCCGCCAGGATTCAGGCTTCACGCCGCCCGAGCAGGAGGTGGTCTTCCTGACCATCAGTCATCTCAATGGCTGCAGCTACTGCATGTCCGCCCACAGCATGCTGGCGGAGAAAATGTCCCAGGTACCTGCCGATGTCCTCGAGGCGATCCGCGAGGACCGGGAAATCCCCGACACACGCCTGGCAGCCCTGAGTGAATTCACCGGCGTGATGTTCGACACCCGCGGCATGCCGACCCGTGAAGACGTCAAGGCGTTTCTGGATGCCGGCTTCGAGGAGCAGCATGTGCTGCAGATCGTGCTGGCCCTGGCCGTGAAGACGCTGTCCAACTATTCCAACCACCTCAATCACCCGGAGCTCGACGAAGCATTCGCCGGCCACGCCTGGAAGGGGTAAGCCGCCCGGCCCCGGCATCCACCGCCGGGGCGCTAGGCTTTATACGAAAACTGGCTGCGCTCGGACATGCGCTGCCGCTTATGGCAAAGCGTGCTGTACTAGTCAGCATTGCTTCTGGCGGACCGATTGCCGTCCCATGGCCGACTGCATAGGCTAACGATAAACCCGACAAACGAGGTCAAGCTCATGTTACGAACCCTCGTACTGGCCGTCAGCGCCCTATGGTTATCGGCGCAGGTACAGGCCTCAGATATGTCTCCACTGGTGGAAGCCGAGTGGCTCGACCGGCATCTCGATGACGACAACCTGGTGGTCCTTGATGTTCGCTCCTCCATTGACGACGGAGGCGATCGCGACAGCTTCGAGGCCGCCCGTATCCCCGGCAGCCGCTACAGCAGCTACACCGACGATGGCTGGCGTGAAGCGCGTGATGACGTGGCGGGTCTGCTGCCGGCGATCGAGCCGCTGAGTGAATTGATCGGCAGCCTGGGCATCGACAACGATTCGATGGTCGTGATCGTTCCCGCCGGGACCGGACCCACGGACTTTGGCAGCGCGGCACGTGTCTACTGGACCTTCAAGATTCTGGGTCACGATGAGATTGCCATTCTCGATGGAGGCTTCGCCGGTTGGCAGCAGCAAGGCTTCGACGTCGCCAGCGGCCCCATTTCCGATGTCGAGCCGAGAACCTTCGAGGCCAGCCTGCGGGAGGAACTGGTCGCCACCACCGAACAGGTGGAGCAGGCGCGCCAAGACCAGGCTCAGTTGGTCGATGCCCGGCCATCAGACTACTTCATCGGCGAAACGACCTCTCCGGCCGTACTCGCCCCCGGCACCATACCCGGCGCCCGGAACCTGCCCCATCACACCCATTTCAGCGACAGCGCTGGTGCCTATTTCCTGGATAAGGAAGGGCTCGCCTCGCGTATCAATTCTGCCGAACTGGATCGCAATGCCCGCACCATCACCTTCTGCAACACCGGACACTGGGCGGCAACGGACTGGTTCGTGCTCAGCGAGGTTGCCGGATTCGACAATGTGGCGATGTACGACGGCTCCATGGCCGCATGGACGGTGAGTGAATCGCGCCCCGTGCAGCTCGCCCGGCGTGGGCTGGAACGTCTTCAGGAGGCTCTCGACTGAAAGCGGTGGTGCAGGGAAGCACAACCTATCCGCATTCCGCTGGAGAGACTGAGCGATGATCAGAACGATGGCTCTCTACAAGCTGAGGGCTCTCTACAAGCTGAGGGCTCTCTACAAGCTGATGGCTCCCGGAGCAGGACTCGAACCTGCGACCCAGTGATTAACAGTCACTTGCTCTACCAACTGAGCTATCCGGGATCGGTCTTGACGACAAGGCAGGACTGGCTGACGACCTGATGGCTCTCAACCAAAAAAGCTGATGGCTCACCACAGGCTGATGGCTCCTCGAGCAGGACTCGAACCTGCGACCCAGTGATTAACAGTCACTTGCTCTACCAACTGAGCTATCGAGGAATGGCGCTTCAATCAGCTACTCGTGCTTTCAGCACGTATTCATTGGCTCCCCGAGCAGGACTCGAACCTGCGACCCAATGATTAACAGTCATTTGCTCTACCAACTGAGCTATCGGGGAATGGCCTTGAACACGGTGCGTAGTATACGGATCGCTTCGATCAGGTCAAGGGCGGATTCCCCACCCCCACCGGTTCGCCGCACAACGAAAGGCGCCCGCACGAGTTTCTCGTGCGGGCGCCTTCAGATGTTCTGGTGGCTACGCCTGATTCGAACAGGGGACCCCATCATTATGAGTGATGTGCTCTAACCAGCTGAGCTACGTAGCCTTTCATTGCCGAACCAGTACTCAATGGGGTCGACGGGGCGGAATTATGCCCGAAGTACAATAAAGTGGCAAGCTGGTCCTTTTGCCCAATCTTTATTGATTGAACGTTCAATAAAAATTTGGCATGCTGGCAAGTCATACTCGAACCCGCCACCAGTGACCGACAAGGCCGTCGCCACTGGTAGCAGTCGTTACCACGAGACAAGGAGTTCCGGATGCCAAGATGGGAATGGAACCGATTCGGCGTCAGCAGCTGATCCAGGCCACCATGGCAGCCATCGACGAGGTGGGCCTTGCCGATGCAACGGTCATTCGCATCGCCGGACATGCCGGCGTCTCCGCCGGGATCATCAGCCACTACTTCGGCGGCAAGGACGGCCTGCTTGAGGCCACCATGCGCCAGATCCTCACGGACCTGGGCGATGCCGTCTCGGCACGGCGCCGCTCCCTGGGCGACGCCTCTCCCCGCGACCATATCGGCGCCATCATCGACGGCAACTTCGACCGCAGCCAGGTCTCCGGCCCGGTGGCCAAGACATGGCTGGCATTCTGGGCCAGCAGCATGCACAAGCCCCAGCTTCAGCGCCTGCAGCAGGTCAACGATCGACGACTCTATTCCAATCTCTGCAGCCAGTTCCGACGGGTGATGCCTCAAGAGGCGGCACGCCGTGCATCGCATGGCCTGGCAGCGACGATCGACGGCCTCTGGCTGCGCGGCGCCCTGACGCCGGATGGGCTGGATGCCGACGGTGCGCGGCGCCTGGCCCATGACTATCTCGATCAGCTGTTGGCCAACCACGAATTCACACCCGTTTCCTGACAGGAGCAACACCATGGCAAGCCTCGACACCGAAACACTCTATATCGACGGTCGCCGGGTGGAAGCCACTTCCGGCGAGACCTTCGACGTCCACAATCCCTACGACGGCACTCTCCTCGCCAGGGTGCAGCAGGCCTCGCAAGCCGATGTAGACCGCGCCGTCGCCGCGGCACGCAAGGGACAGCACGTCTGGGCCGCCATGACCGGCATGGAGCGCGGCCGCATCCTGAACCGTGCGGTAGCGCTCCTGAGAGAACGGAACGACGAGATCGCCGAGCTGGAGACACGCAATACCGGCAAGCCGATCAGCGAAACCGCCGCCGTGGACATCGCCACCGGTGCCGATGTCATCGAGTACTATGCCGGGCTGGCATCCGCCATCGAGGGCGCTCAGATTCCCTTGCGCGAATCCTCCTTCGTTTATACCCGTCGAGAGCCGCTGGGCGTGATCGGCGCCATTGCGGCCTGGAACTACCCCATCCAGATCGCCTGCTGGAAGGCCGCCCCGGCACTGGCCGCCGGCAATGCCGTGGTGCTCAAGCCCAGCGAGGTCACGCCCCTGACCGCCATGAAGCTGGCCGAGATCTTCACCGAAGCCGGCCTACCGGACGGCGTCTTCAACGTCGTCCAGGGCGATGGCCGTGTGGGACAGATGCTGACCGGACATCCCGGCATCGCCAAGGTGTCGTTCACCGGCGAAGTGGGCACCGGCAAGAAGGTGATGGCAGCCGCAGGAGAGTCGTCGCTCAAGGATGTGACCATGGAGCTCGGCGGCAAGTCGCCGCTGATCGTCTTTGCCGATGCCGACCTCGACCGCGCCGCGGACGCGGCGATGATGGCCAACTTCTACTCCAGTGGCCAGATCTGCACCAATGGCACGCGGGTCTTCGTACACCGCTCCGTGAAGGAGGCCTTCGAGGCCAGGATAGCCGAGCGCGTGGCGCGCATCAGGGCGGGCGACCCCCTCGACCCCGAGACCAACTTCGGCCCCCTGGTGAGCTACGGCCACCAGGAGAAGGTGCTCTCCTACATCGAGCTGGGGAAGCAGGAAGGCGCCCGGATACTGATTGGCGGCGAACCGATGGCAGAAGGTGCTTTTGCCAAGGGTGCCTGGGCCGCCCCCACCGTCTTCACCGACTGCAGCGACTCGATGCGCATCGTGCAGGAGGAGATCTTCGGCCCGGTGATGGCGATACTCGCCTTCGATGACGACGAGGAGCTGATCCGGCGAGCCAACGACACCCACTACGGGCTGGCCGCCGGCGTGTTCACCGAGAGCCTGAGCCGGGCGCACCGCACCATCCATCGCCTTGAAGCCGGGATCTGCTGGATCAATACCTGGGGCGAATCCCCCGCCGAGATGCCGGTGGGCGGATACAAGCAGTCCGGCGTGGGCCGCGAGAACGGCATCGAGACCCTGGCCCACTACACCCAGACCAAATCAGTCCAGGTGGAGATGGGACCCTTCGAGTCGGTGTTCTAGGAGGCAGCGAAGAGGCCCGCTATCGCTGCTCGCAGATGCAAGGAGTGTCGGCCCCTAGCAATCGTGGCCGGCTGTAGCGAGGGGCGCCGGGGACAAGCCGAAGAGGAGGTCCTACGCCATGGATGGCGTAGGTAGCGCCCAGGGAAGGGTTCACAGCGCCTCCTCGCAGGCTTGTCGACGGATCAGCCCGAGTGCCTCGTTAGCAGGCCCGCTTCCGTCGCGTTATCAGTGAGAGATGTTATGTCCCAGATTCGTGAATACGACTACGTTATCATCGGTGCCGGTTCCTCCGGCAACGTGCTGGCCACCCGCCTCACCGAGGACCCGGCGGTCAGCGTCCTGCTGCTGGAGGCGGGCGGCCCAGACTATCGTCTCGACTTCCGCACCCAGATGCCGGCGGCACTGGCCTACCCGCTGCAGGGCAAGCGCTACAACTGGGCCTTCGAGACTGACCCCGAGCCGCATATGGACAATCGTCGCATGGAGTGCGGCCGCGGCAAGGGACTCGGCGGCTCGTCGCTGATCAACGGCATGTGCTACATCCGCGGCAATGCGCTGGACTATGACAACTGGGCCAGACTGCCCGGTCTGGCCGACTGGACCTATGCCGACTGCCTGCCCTATTTCCGCAAGGCCGAGTGTCGCGATATCGGGCCCGACGACTACCATGGCGGCGACGGCCCCATTGCCGTCACCACCCCGAAGCCCGGCAACAATCCGCTGTATCGGACCTTTATCGATGCCGCCGTTGAGGCCGGCTATCCCGAAACCCCCGACGTGAACGGCTACCAGCAGGAGGGGTTCGGCCCCATGGACCGTTTCGTCACCCCAAAGGGACGGCGCGCCTCCACCGCTCGCGGCTATCTCGACCAGGCCAAGGGCCGTCCCAACCTGACCATCGTGACGCACGCCACCACGGACGTGATCGAGTTCGAGGGTAAGCGCGCCGTGGGCGTTCGTTACCTGCGCCGAGGCCGGGTGGAACGAGCACACGCCAACCGGGAGGTATTGCTGTGTGCCGGCGCCATCGCCTCGCCGCAGATCCTGCAGCGTTCGGGCGTCGGCAATCCCGATCATCTGCGCGAGCTCGATATCCCGGTAGTCCACGCCCTGCCCGGCGTCGGCGAGAACCTCCAGGATCACCTGGAGATGTATATCCAGTACGAGTGCACACAGCCTATCTCCCTCTATCCCGCACTGAAGTGGTACAACCAGCCGAAGATCGGCGCAGAGTGGCTGTTCAAGGGCACCGGCGTCGGCGCCAGCAATCAGTTCGAGGCAGCGGGCTTCATTCGCAGCAAGGATGATGAAGCCTGGCCCAACCTGCAGTACCACTTCCTGCCCATCGCGATCAGCTACAACGGCAAGAGCGCTGTTCAGGCACACGGCTTCCAGGCCCATGTCGGCTCCATGCGCTCGGAGAGCCGGGGCAGAATCCGACTGATCTCCCGGGACCCCGAGGCCGCACCCAGCATCCTGTTCAAATACATGTCGAAGGAGAAGGACTGGCAGGAGTTCCGCGACGCCATCCGCCTGACCCGGGAGATCATTGCGCAGCCCGCCATGGATGCCTACCGCGGCAGGGAGGTCTCACCGGGCCCGGACATCGAGTCCGATGAAGCGCTCGACGCCTTCGTGCGTGCGCACGCCGAAACCGCCTACCATCCATGCGGCAGCTGCCGCATGGGAGAAGACGAGATGGCAGTGGTCGATGGCGCCGGTCGTGTCCACGGCATCGAGGGGCTGCGTGTGGTGGACGCCTCGCTGTTTCCGGTGATACCCACCGGCAACCTCAATGCACCAACGATCATGCTGGCCGAGAAACTGGCCGACAAGATCCGCGGTCGGGCCCCGCTGCCTCGCTCGGATGCACCCTACTTCGTCGCCCAGGGTCTTCCGGCCCGCAGGGAGCCGGAACGCCGACTCTACTGAAACATGCCCTGCCTTTGCGCCCCGCTTGCGGGGCGCGCTTGCATGTGTGCATGCAACATGGCTGCTACACCCGTGGCTATGACAAGCAAGGGCTGCTACAAGTAGGGGCTGGTCACGAACGGCATGTTCGGCTAGGCTGATTGATTCAAACAGCCGTTCGAAACGCCACATCCCAACGGAGACGAGGCATGCTCACCCTGATACTGCTCCTGCTGACGATTGTCGGACTCCTGGTGGTCATGCGCCGCGAAGCCGGCGCCGTACCCGCCTTGGCGGTACTGGCCGTGCTCGGCTTGGCCGGCCTGTTGCTGGGCTCCCCGATTCTTGGCGTGCTGCTGCTGATCGGTGCCGCCGGCGTAGCCGTCGCCGGGCTTCCAGCTGTGCGTATCCAGTGGCTGTCACCGCGACTGTTCGCTATGTTCAAGCGGGTCGCCCCCCGGGTTTCCGACACCGAGCGCACGGCCCTGGAAGCCGGCACCGTGGCCTGGGACGGGGAACTGTTCTCGGGCCGACCACAGTGGACCAGCCTGATGCGCTACCGCGATGATGGCCTGAGCGACGAGGAGCAGGCCTTCCTCGACAACCAGTGCTCGGTCGCCGCCGGCATGTGCAATACCTGGGAGATCGCCAAGGAGCGGGCGGACCTCCCGGAGGAGCTGTGGCAGTTCCTGAAGAAAGAGGGCTTCTTCGGCATGATCATTCCGAAGGAGTATGGCGGCCTGGGCTTCTCCGCCAAGGCCCAGTCCATGGTGCTGCAGAAGTTGACCGTCAGCGAGATGCTGATGATCACCGTGGGCGTGCCCAACTCCCTGGGGCCGGGCGAGCTGCTGCTCAAGTACGGCACCCAGCAGCAGAAGGACCATTACCTGCCGCGGCTGGCCGATGGCCGCGAGATCCCCTGCTTCGGCCTTACCGGCCCGCGCGCCGGCAGCGACGCCACCTCACTGCCCGACACCGGTATCGTCTGCAAGGAGGTCATCGATGGCAAGGAGGTGCTGGGCCTGCGCCTGAACTTCGAGAAGCGCTGGATCACCCTGGCCCCCATTGCCACCGTGGTCGGGCTGGCCTTCCGCTTGTTCGACCCGGATCACCTGCTGGGTGAAGAGGAAGACCGCGGCATAACACTGGCGCTGATCCCACGCGACACTGCCGGCATGGAGATCGGTCGCCGGCATCATCCCATCGGCAGCCCGTTCCTCAATGGTCCCATCAAGGCAAGGACGTCTTCGTGCCGCTGGACACCATCATCGGCGGAACCGAGATGATTGGCCAGGGGTGGCGCATGCTGGTGGAGTGCCTGTCCATCGGCCGCTGCATTACCCTGCCCTCCGGTGCCAGCGGCACGATCCGCTACGCCATCGGCTGGACCGGCGGCTTCGCCCGGGTACGTCGCCAGTTCAACGTTCCCGTGGCCGAAATGGAAGGCGTACAGGAACCCCTGGCCCGCATGGCCGCCCTGGGCTATATCGCCCAGGCTGCCGTCTACCAGACCGCCAACACCATCGATCGCGGCGAAAAGCCGTCTGTGCCCTCGGCGATCCTCAAGAGCCAGCTCACCGAGTTCCAGCGTGACGCCCTCTCCCACGCCATGGATATCCATGGCGGCAAGGCCGTGACCCTGGGGCCGCGCAACTACATCGGCATCGGCTACAGCAGCAACCCGGTCTCCATCACGGTGGAGGGCGCCAACATCATGACCCGCAACCTGATGATCTTCGGGCAGGGGGCCATTCGCTGCCACCCCTTCGTCCTGGAGGAGCTGGCCGCCATGGAGGCCGACGACCTGAAGGCCTTCGACCGCGCCTTCTTCGGCCATGCCGGGCTGATCTTCGGCAATGTGGCACGGGCGTTCACCCTGGCCTTCGGACTCGGCAAGGCAAACGTTCCCTTCGACACCACCGCCGCGCCCTATGCCAAGGACATCAACCGGATCTCGGCCGGCTTCGGACTCTGCGCCGATGCCGCCATGGCCAGCCTCGGCTCTTCGCTGAAGCAGCGTGAGCTGCTCTCTGCGCGACTGGGCGACGTGCTCTCCAATCTTTACCTGGCCTCCATGGTGCTCAAGCACTGGCAGGAAGGCGACAAGGTCGAGGCAGAGGCTGCCCTGCTTCACTACAGCTGCACCTTCCTGCTGGAGCGTGCCGAACAGGCCCTGGACGAGCTGTTCGACAACATGCCCAACCGGGTCCTCGCTGGTGCCTGCGGGCGGTAGTGATGCCGCTGGGTCGTCGCTGGAAGCGTCCCCACGACACCCTGACCCGCGAGATTGCCCAGGCGGTCTCCCGGGACAGCGCGCTGCGCACCAAGCTGCTGCGCAATAGCTGGGATGACCAGAATGGCGTCAAGGACAACCCCCTCGCCCACTACAACGCCCTGCTGCACGAGTACGACCGCGCCGAGGGGCTCTATCGCACCCTCAACAAGGCCTACGCCAAGGGAGAACTGACGATGTACGCGCTGCATCCGGAGCAGCGTGTGGAAGCGGGCCTCGAGGCGGGAATCATTTCCGAGGAGGATGCGGTCTTCATGCGCGCCTTCGAAGCAGAGGTGCTGGAAATGCTCAGCGTCGACGACTTCGACTACGACGAGTTCGCCACCGACAAGGCGAATATCCTGCGCCACAACGCCGCCTGACCTCACTCATCCGCAAGGATCCTCGACCGCAACGACCCTCCGCCCCGGCCCTGAACTGCCCCCCAGGCCGGGGCATTTGCTCTCAAGCTAGGGAAGCGCGGATTCACGTCACGATTTTCTATAATGGCCAGACCAGCAATATCATCGGAATCGCTACCACCAGCACCAGCAGGGAGAGTGGCAGGCCGAACTTCCAGTAATCCCCGAAGCGGTAGCCCCCCGGCCCCATCACCAGCGTGTTCGATTGATGACCGATGGGCGTCAGGAAGGCGCAGGAGGCGCTGACGGCAACCACCATAAGGAATGCGTCGGGGGAGACGTCAAACCCGCTGGCCAGGCTGGCCGCTATGGGTGCCATGAGCACGGCAGCCGCCGCGTTGTTGATCACATTGGACAGCAGCATGGCGAGCAGGAAAAGTGCCACCAGCGTCACCACAATCGGCCAGTCGACGCCGAACACCAACAGGTTCTCGGCGATCAATGCTGCGCCGCCACTGGTCTCCAGTGCCTGGCCCACCGGGATCATGGCGGCAAGCAGCACGATCACCGGACCATCCAGGGCCTGGTAGCCTTCACGCAGCGGCAGTACCCCCACCAGCAATGAAAGCAGCGCCGCAACGGAGAGCGCCACCGCGGCAGGCAGCACGTCGAACAGCATGGCAGCTATGGCCGCCGCAAATATCAGGACCGATACCACCAGCATGCGCGGCTGGCCAATGGTCAGGTTACGATTGGCAAGGGGGAGGCAGCCCAGCGTGGTGAGACTCTCGGTAAGATTGCTCTCCCCGCCCTGCAGCAGCAGCACGTCTCCGGCGCGAAAACGAATATCGCGCAGCCGCTGCTTGAGCCGGCTGCCGTCGCGCGCTACCGCGACAAGGTGCAGGCCAAACTGGTTATGCAGCCGCAGTTGGGTGACGGTGCGGTTGACCATCATCGAGTCGTTGCGTACCACGGCCTCGACCAGCTCAAGCCCCTTGGTATCGACACCCGGCTTCTTGTTCTTTTTCTTTTCCTTGGCCTTCTCCTGCTCCCCGCCCTCTCTCCTGTCTGCCTGAGCAGGGTTGCTGTCCGAAGCACTCTGTCCGCTGTTCCTGTCCTGGGCTGACGACGCTTCGTCCCCATCTTTGTCTTTGCTTCTCTCGTCGCCTCTCCCGTCGCGGCCCTCTTCGCTATTCGTGCGACCTTCCTCGCCTTCCGCTTCTTCTTCCTTCGGATCGATGCCCAGCCGCAATCCCGCCTTGTCCTCGAGCAGCTTCATCTCCTCTGGGCCGGCTTCCACCAGCAGGATATCGCCCTCGCGCAGGGCTCCCAGGAAGGCATGGCCGGCTCGGCGTTTCTCATCGCGCACCACCGCCAACACCGGGATGGTCTCCTCCAGCTCATGCTGCAGCTCTCGGAGGCTCCATCCCACTGCCTTGGAATCCTCATCTACCTTCACTTCGACCAGATAGTTGGCCGTATCGAACATCTCCTCGGTGGAGGCCTTTCCCGCACGCTGGGGCACCAGCCGCCAACCGACCAGTACGATGAAGAGCAGCCCCACCACGGCGACAACGGCTCCAACGGGGAAGAAGGAGAACATGCCGAAGTTTTCCCCGGTGATGGAGCCGCGGTAGCTGGAAATGATGATATTGGGTGGCGTGCCGATCAGAGTGGTCAAGCCGCCGAGCAGGGAGCCGAAGGCCAGCGGCATCAGCAGGAACGAGGGCGAGGTATCGTGCTCACGGGCCAGGCGCATGGCCACGGGAAGCAGCAGCGCCAGGGCGCCAACGTTGTTCATGAATCCGGAGAGCACCACCACGGTGCCGGTCAGGGCAATCAGCTGGAGCACAAGCCGATCACCGACCCTGAGCACCTGCTCGGCGATCACGTCCACGACACCGGAACGCTCGAAGCCGCGGCTCAGCACCAATACCGCGGCAACGGTGATCACCGCAGGATGGCCAAAGCCCAGAAATGCCTGCTCACCCGGCACCAGACCGAGAATGACCGAGCCCAGCAGGGCGGTCAGCGCCACCAGGTCATAGCGGAAGCGGCCCCACACGAAGGCCGAAAGGGTCAGGCCGAGAACGATGAAGACCAGCGTATGGTCAGCCATACCCCGCCACCTCCCTGTGATTGCCAAGTGCCTCCAGCACAACAGCAGTGTGGAAAAAAATCCAGCCTTTTCCGCAGGATCCCGCCAAAAGAGAGCCAAAAAAAACCCGGCGTGAGCCGGGTTCTCTGCTGCCCAGGGCTATCTGGCCATCTTCTCCAGCATGGCGTTGACCGCATCGAGGTGTTCCAGTTCGTTGTGGCACATCCCCTGGAAGACGGCACAGACATCGAGGAACTCCTTGAGCTCCATGCGACTGCCCATCTTCATCAGACGCTTGGTCAAGCGAGTCGCCTTGGGAGGCTGGGCGGCCATTCGGGTGGCAAGCTCTCCGACACGCGCCATCAGAGCCTCGGGTTCCGTGACCTCGAGCACGATGCCGTACTCCTTCGCCTCTTCGGCATCGATGATACGGCCCGACAACGTCAGTTCGAAGGCGCGCTGATAGCCGATCAGTCGCTGCATGAACCAGGCACCGCCGTCTCCGGGAATGATACCGAGGTTGAGGAAGGTCTCGCCGAACTTCGCCCTTTTCGAGGCGATGCGGATATCCGCCATGTTGGCCAGGTCGAAGCCGGCACCGATGGCCGGACCGTTGACCGCGGCGATGATCGGCACCTCCACCGCCTGAAGAGCCAGCGGGATACGCTGGATGCCGCGCCGGTAGCGGGCGGCAACCTCGGCCACGTCGCCGGCGAAGTCGCCACCGCGGCTGGCCATGTCCTTGACGTTGCCACCGGCCGAGAAGGCGCTCCCCTCGCCAGTGATCACCAGTACCGAGACATCGTCACACTGGTTGACCCACTCGGCGGTGGCGACGATGTCATCCACCAGGGCGGTACCGGTCAGGGCATTGCGAACGTCGTGGCGGTCCAGGGTCAGGGTCGCCACCCGCCCCTCGAGAGAGAGACGGGCATCGATGGTGGTTGGCAGCGTCTGGCTCATGCGTCGGTTTCCTCGTCTGCAGTGGTCGTGGAACGGTCACGGTCGACGATAACCCGGGCGTCAACCACGGCATAGCCATCGGCATGGGCGATCACGGGATTGAGGTCCAGCTCGGAAAGCTGCGGATAGGCTTCGACGATCCGCGATACCGTCAGCAGCAGGTCGATCAGTGCCTCCTTGTCCACGGCGGACTCGCCACGCACCCCGGAAAGGATCTTCTTCGCCTTGATCTGCTCGACCATGCTGAAGGCATCATGGCGCGTCAGCGGAATCGAGCGGAAAGCCACATCCTCGAGTATCTCGACGAAGATGCCACCCAGGCCGAACATCAGCACCGGACCGAAGATGGGGTCGCGGATCACCCCGACGATCACCTCCACCCCCTTCCTGGCCATGGGTGTTACCAGCAGCCCTTCGATATCGGCTCCGGGATCGTAGGCTCGACAGGCGTCCAGTATCTCCGCCCGAGCCTGCCGCAGGGCCTGCTCGCCGACCAGGTTGAGCTTGACGCCACCGGCGTCGGACTTGTGCAGAATGTCCCTCGAGACCACCTTCATGGCCAATGGCGTATCGCCTGCGGCACCACGGAATCGAGCGGCGGCCTCGACCAGTTCCTCCTCGCTGCGAACCACGAGTTCAAGGGGTACATCGATGCTATGGTCGCGGAGCAGCTGTTTTGCTTCGTACTCGAACAGGTCGCGCCCTTCGGCCTGAGCATGCGTGAACAGGGCAGCAAGCGCCGGCTTCGGCTCCACCGCGGTTTCAGGTGCCTGGCTGCGATGCTGAGCCAGGTACTGGCCACGCTCGCCCAGGGCCGCCAGTACCCTGACCGACTGCTCGATGGAGGCGTAGATGGGCAGGCCCGCCTCATGCAGGCGGCGCAGGGCAGGCGGCTTGATCGGCGTATAGAGGCTATAGATCACCAGCGGCTTGGTGGTGGCATGGGAGAGATCCACCATTGCCTCAGCACCGCGCATCTCGTCGCCCAGCAACGACTCGGCGAAGCGGATGCTGTAGCCGCCGAACATACCGACCAGGAAGACGCTGTCGACATTGTCGTCCTCGGCCACGATCTCCATGCAGGTAGCCAGCAGGGAGGGGTGGGCGTCCGTGGAGCCGGCCACGTCCACCGGATTGACCGTGGACGCCTGGGGAATGAGGATGTCGCGCAGGCGCTGGCGCGTGGTGTCGGAGAGCTCCGCGAGCTCAAGCCCCGCTTCGGCGAGCCGGTCGGATGCAATGGTCGCCTGGCCGCCGCCGTCGGAGATCACGGCAACACGCTTGCCCCGGGCCTTCTGCAACAAACCCAGCCCCTCGGCCACCGGCAGGATCTCGTCGGAATACTGTACGACGCTGACCCCGGCCTGGCGTAGCAGGTCCACTGTCATGGCATAGCTGCCGGCCAGGGCGCCTGTATGAGAGCTGGCGGCCTTTTGTCCCTGCTCGGTGGAACCGGACTTGTAGACCACCACCGGCTTCATGGCGGTGACATCTCGGGCCACTTGCAGGAACTTGCTGCCATCGCGGAAACCTTCCACATAGAGGGCAGCAACCCGCGTGTTCTCATCCTCGCCCAGGTAACGAAGGTAATCGTTGAAACCGATATCGCTCTGGTTGCCCGGCCCCACATAGGTGCTGAAGCCTACCTGGCCGTTATGTTGTGCCTCAAGCGCCAGCGACAGCAGCATGTTGCCGGACTGGGAGATGATGCCCACATCACCCGCCTTGACGTTGTCGAGCGCCAGCAGATTGATCCGGTGGTGAAGGTTGAACACGCCCGATGTATTGGGGCCGATGATGCGTACCCCGTGCGCCTCGGCCCTGGCCATCATCTCGCGCTCAAGGGCCGCCCCTTCGTCGCCGATCTCGGCGAAGCCGCTGGCGAGTATCACCGCCCCCTTGATGCCACGCCGGCCGCACTCGGCGATCAGGGCCGGCACGGTGGCGGCCGGGGTGCAGATCAGGGCGAGCTGTGGATTGCCCGGAATGGCCGTCACCGACGGCCACGCCTTGACCCCCAGGATCATGTCGGCCTTGGGGTTGACCGGATAGATGTCGCCTTTGTAGCCGTCCTTGACCAGGCCCACCATGGCCTTGTAGCCGCGCTTGGTGGGGTCGCTGGAAGCGCCGATGACGCAATGCCGGTCGGCGCCAGGATGTCATGGAGCGGGCTGCGGGTCGGCAGGTGTCCTTCGATGGGATTCATGTCTCGCTTACCTTGGCCTGTCACTGGCCCTTGAAGTTCGGGGTACGTTTCTCGGCGAAGGCGTCGACGCCCTCCTGCCAGTCTTCGGTGGTCGAACAGGTGAAGACGGCATCCAGCTCCTGCTGCAGCTGCCCTTCCAGGTCGGTATGCCCACCCTGGTTCACGAGGCGCTTGAGCATGGCGATGGAGACCGGTGCCTGCTTGGCCAGGTCCCCTGCCAGACGGTGGGCCTCATGCAACAGCGAATCCTGGGGCCAGCTCGAGGTGGCCAAGCCGATTCGCGTCGCCTCCTCGCCATCGATACGCCTGCCGGTGAAGAGCAGTTGGCGTGCCATGCTCAACCCCACCAGCTGCGGCAGGATCTTGGAAACACCGCCACCGACACAGGTACCGATACTGGTTTCCGGGAAGCCGATCTGCGCGTCGTCGGCCATGACAATGAAGTCACAGGAAACCGCCATCTCGCGCCCGCGCCCAGGGCATAGCCGTTGACGGCGGCAATCACCGGCTTGCGCAGGCGGAGGATCGCTTCGCAGACGTCATTGCCGAGCTGCAGGTACTGACGACGCTGGAACAGCGTGCGCTTGGCCCCACCATGCTCTTTCATGTCGGCACCGACACAGAAGGCGCGCCCCTCACCTGTCAGGATAACGGCACGGATGTCATCATCCGCCTCGGCGCTGTACAGCGCTTCCAACAAGTCGGCATAGAGGGCTTCCACGACGGCGTTGAGGCGATGAGGGCGATTGAAGCGTATCTCCATCACACCACCCTGCCGGGCGATGTTCAGGGTTTCGGGACTGGGGCTGGATTGGCTCATGGGCTAAGCGGTGACTCTCATGATCGAACAGTGGCAGAAGGATGATCCATAACGCCCGAAGCAGATATTTCGAGCGGAAAACAAATGTGTCGTTATTTGGAAAATAATGACACATCTGTTTTGTGAGGAATCCTAGCCAAGCTTGGCCCAGTCGTCAATACGCACGTGCTGAAAAACAACCAAATGAGATACGAATGTTTCATTCCTTGACGTGAACCATGGGGTACAATGCGACCTACGGCTTTCGGCCGCCCGCACCGTGCCACTGGGTAACACGCCCCTTGCAGGAGACCGACGTGCTGGAACACGAATCGCAGAACGTTGAAACGCAGGATAAGGTGCCCAGGCCACCATCGAGCCTGGATGCCGTGAATCAGCAGCTGGCCGCTGTCTATCCGGAGCTCAGCCCACAGCTGAAACTTGCCGCCGGCTATGTGCTGGAACATCCGGTGGAAATCGCCTTCCAGTCGATCCGCAAGTCGGCGGCGGCGGCTCGGGTCACGGCCTCGACGCTGGTGCGCCTGGCCAAGCGACTGGGATTCGATAGCTACGAGCAGTTTCGCGAGGTATTCCAGTCGGCGGTGCAAGCAAGCCCGGTGGAGCTTTCCGGGCGGGCCAGCAATCTGCGCAACCTCGCCAGCCAGACCGATGACCAGGTCTTCCTCGATGTCGGCGACGCGGCCTTCGACAACATCGGTCGGCTCTTTACCGCCGATACCCAGGCCCGGGTACGCGATGCGGCCAGGATGCTGCTCAGCGCCGAGAAGATCGCCGTGGTGGGGTTTCGGGACACCTTCGCCTGCGCCTACCACTTCGCCTACGTGGGTCGTATCGCTATGCCCAACATCCAGCTCATACGCGGACAGGAAGGCGGGCTATTGACCGAGCTGGCACCCTTCGGCGAAAAGGACCTGGTGGTGGCCTTCGGCTTCGAGCCCTACTGCGGTGAAACCATGCGCGCCCTCGATATCGCCCGGGCCAATGGTGTCCGTCCCATCGTGGTGACCGACACGCTACGCTCCCCCCTGGTGCCAGGCGCCGCCATCACCTTCACGGTGGCCAATGCCACGCCGCACTTCTTCCCTTCGATCCTTTCCGCCATCACCCTGATCGAAGTGCTCCTCGCCGAGTGCGTGGCCTTCGGCCCCGACGGATTGGTCGATAACGTGGCGAGCTTCGAATCGCGAATGCGTGAGATGGGCGCCTACGTCAGCAATGAATAGCCCACACAAACCGACGCCGGCCCTGGAGCAGGAACCGGCGGCGTGGGGCGAATCAGAAAGGGTTGCGGGCGGTGCGATCAGGGCAACAGGATAGTGGAACCGGTGGTTCTGCGACTTGCCAGGTCATCCTGAGCCTTGCCCGCCTCGGCCAATGAGTATGTCTGACCGATATCGATCGTGATCTGGCCGCTCTTCAGCATGTCAAACAGCTCATCGGCCATCATCTCCAGGCGCTCACGGGTGTCGGCATAGCCATTGAGACTGGGGCGAGTCACGAAGAGCGAGCCTTCTGGTTGAGGATCCCGATGTTGACGCCCTCGACAGCGCCCGAGGCGTTGCCGAAGCTGACCATCAGCGAACGCGGCTTGAGGCAATCGAGCGAGATCTCCCAGGTGTCCTTGCCCACCGAGTCGTAGACCACATCCACCATCTCGCCATCGGTCAGCTCGCGTACCCGCTCGACAACGTCTTCCCTGGTGTAGTCGATGGTCGCCCAGGCGCCGTTCTTCTCGGCGAGGGCGGCCTTTTCCGGCGAACTCACGGTGCCGATCAACTTCACACCCAGTGCCTTCGCCCACTGGCAGGCAATGGAGCCAACGCCGCCGGCCGCGGCGTGCCACAGGATCGTCTCACCGCCCTTGAGGGGGCAGGTCTGGCGCAGCAGGTACTGAACCGTCAGACCCTTGAGCATGCAGGCGGCAGCGGTTTCCACATCGACGCCCTCAGGCAGCACCACCACCTTGTCGGCAGGCAGCACATGATAGTCGGCATAGGCTCCCAGCGGGCCCTGGGCATAGGCGACACGGTCCCCCGCCTTGAGGTGCGTCACGCCCTCACCCACGGCGTCGACCACGCCGGCCCCTTCGGTACCCAGGCCGGACGGCAGCGATGGCGCCGGGTACAATCCGGTACGGAAATAGATATCGATGAAGTTGAGGCCAATGGCGTGATTCTTGATGCGAGCCTCACCGGGCGCCGGCTCAGCAGGAGTCACCTCCTGCAGTTCGAGAACCTCCGGCCCTCCGGTACGAGAAAACTGGATACGCTTGGCCATGGCGTCATATTCCTTGTTCAGTGAGTGGAGAGTGCCGCTATCGAATAGAGCCCCATCCAAACGCTGAATCAGGCAGCGGTCAAGGGTGGCGGAGGCGGTTTGGCGCTGGGCACTGGCCAGGTTCAGCCGGGAAACGCCGCCAGGGCGGCGACGAAGCGGCCCTTTTCCTGCTCGAAGAAGCGGGGATCATGCTTGAAGCGGCGCAGAATCGCCGCTTCATCGAAGTCCAGAGCCGGCTCCAGTTCGCTGATAGCCTGGGCCGGATGTCCCTGGGCCAGCCCGATGCGCCGTCCGCCAGGGGCGGCGAACCAGCGCGAGATACCACAGCGCCGGTAGAAGGCTTCGGCTTCCCGGTCACCGGCCTCTACCCGCAGCGGCGCCTTGAGCGCAAGTTCCCGAATCAGCCGCCGCTCACTCTCGCGATCGCCGCTGGGCGAGGCACTCAACCCCAGCACCATGCCGGCCCCCGACTCGTCGAGCACCAGCAGCGCCAATGCGCCGGGGCGCTCCTGATCATCGACCAGCCCCCAGAGACGAGCGGCTTCGTGGGCGAAGAGCACCTGTCGAGCGCCCGAGAAGGTAACCAGGGGCGTCAACCCTGCTTCTCGGCCATAGATATCGGCACACAGCCTGGCAAGCCAGGCGTCGCGCTGTTCGTCACGCTCGGGGGTCATCACCTTCATGCCATGCCTCACTGCATCGTTCAAAGCCCGCAAGCCTAGCATAGTCCGGCGCGCCTCCGCCCGTGCCACCGGCGTCCAGAGCCGCTATTCTGTCACCTGTTGCCACTAGACTGCCCAGGCCGCTCACGGAGTCACTGAATGCCGCCACACCCCGACATCGCCCTCCCCCGCTTGATCGCCCATCGGGGACTTTCCGCCCACGCGCCCGAGAACACCCTGGCAGCCGTCCGTGCCGCCTACGATATCGGCTGCCACTGGGTGGAGCTTGACGTCCAGCTGCTCGGTGACGGCACCCCGGTGATCTGGCACGACCCTACCCTGAAGCGCTGCTCGGATGGCCATGGCCGGCTCTCGCGGCTCAGGCTGGCCGAGGCACGCGGGCTCGACGTCGGCGCCTGGTTCAGCGACGCCTTTCGCGGCGAGCGCATGGCCACGCTTGCCAACATGCTCGACCTGCTGGCAAGCCTGGACATGGGCGTCAATCTCGAGCTCAAGGTCGGTCGCAACCGCAGTGGTACCGAACTGGCCGACGCCGTGATACCGCGCTTGCTCGATGCAATCCCCCCGGAGCGCATCATCCTCTCTTCCTTCGACATGGCCGCCCTGCACCATGCCAGGTCCCTGGCCGACGCATCACGCCTGCCCATCGGCGTGCTCACCGAGAGCATCCCCCAGAAATGGCAGCCTCGCTGCGAGACGCTCGATGCCATCAGCGTGCATACCGACTGGACGCGACTTACGGCCCAGCGCGCCCGGGAGATCAAGGATGCCGGCTACCGGCTGCTCTGCTATACCCCAAATGACCCGGCTGCCTTCGCCCGCCACTGGCTCTGGGGAGTCGACAGCGCCATCAGCGACGATCCGGGCTGCTTCGCCGGTATTGCACCGCCTCCAGCCTTGCCCCCGGCAGCCGGCTAGGCAAACAGGCTGAGCTGCCAATGCTGAGACAGCTGCTGCAACAGGTGCCAACTGGCAACGCTGTTGCCCCCAGCCTCTCCTTTTCGACTCGCGATCCAGGAGGCTAATGGCCTAGGGTTAGAGTGGACCTGACATCCAGGCCAGTCGGCACACAGGAGATGGCGCAATGGAACTGCTTAATCGCATTACGGATTATCTGATCGACAACGAGCTCAAGCTCGCCACCGCCGAGTCCTGTACCGCCGGGCTAATCGTCTCGGAGCTGGCACGGGTACCCGGCAGCGGCCAGAGCATCGACTGCGGCCTTGGCGTCTACTCCCCCCAGTCGAAGAACCGCTACCTCGGCGTCAGGTTCGACACTATCGATTCCCACGGTTTGACCAGCAAAGCCGTGGCCACCGAGATGGCCGCCGGCGCGCTCAACAACAACGATGCCGACGTGGCCCTGGCCAATACCGGCATCGCCGGCCCCAACCCCGGTGATGACGATACGCCCATTGGCACCGTATGCTTCGCCTGGGCCTTCCGCCAGGACGGCAATCATCACTATTACTGCGAGACCCGGCGCTTCGAAGGCGAACGCAATGAAGTGCGACTGGCCGCGGCCCACCATGCGCTGGAACGCCTGCCGCATTACCATCGGCAATGCCTTGAGGACATGACGAAAGCTGAGGAAGAGAATCGCTCGCGCCAGGCAGTTCAGCGCGCCGTCGTGGCACAACTGCAGGCTCGATCGGAAATCGACGCCCAGCATGAAATAGAACGACGCCGCGACTTCCTGTGCAGGATCATGCAGGAAAGCGGCCAGTCATCACTCGTGCTGGGCATCAGCGGCGGCGTCGACTCAACGGTGGCGGGTCGCCTGGCGCAGCTTGCCGTTGCGAAACAGCGCGAGAAAGGGGAGCAGGCCAGGTTCCTTGCCATGCGTCTGCCCTACGGCGAACAGAAGGACGCCGAGGATGCCGATAGAGCGCTGGACTTCATTCGGCCTGACGAGGTGCTCGACGTGAATATTCAGGGCGCAAGCGATGCCCTGCTGAAGTCACTGGAGAGCGGCGGCATGCTGTTCGAGGATGTCCACCAGCGGGACTTCGTGCTGGGGAATATCAAGGCCAGACAACGCATGATCGCTCAATATGCCGTTGCCGGCGCGCGCGGTGGCCTGGTGGTCGGCACCGATCAGGGTGCAGAAGCACTGATGGGTTTCTTTACCAAGTACGGCGATGGTGCCTGCGACGTCGCCCCCCTGACCGGTCTCACGAAGGGACAGGTCCGTCTGCTCGGTCAGCATCTGGGCGCTCCAGGTTCACTGGTTAACAAGGCGCCAACCGCCGATCTTGAATCGCTAGCGCCACAGAAACTGGATGAGGTAGCCTTGGGCGTAACCTACGAGGAGATTGACGCTTTTCTTGAGAATAGGGAAGTCTCCCGACAGGCTTATAACACCATCGTTACGACCTACCGAAATACCGAGCACAAGCGAAAGTTGCCTATCACACCGGACTGATTTCCCTCATCCGCAAACCAAGCGGGCCGACACTCTGGGTGTCGGCCCGTAGGAGGGTGGCATTACCGCCTCAAGGCCAGGCGCTAGCGCGCAGCAGGCTCTGGATCGGCCGTGTCGTCAGGCTCGACCACCATGTCATCCTCGACATTGATCGGTTCCTGCTCTTCCGCCTCTCGGGCGCCACGGGCACGGTGCTCGATCAGGAAGTAGAGGATCAGGCCGATACCCAGCCCCCAGGCCGCCCCATGGGTCGCCAGCACCACGCCCATGATCCCCGCTACGCCCATGGCCGTGGCATTCTTGATCTGCTCCACCGCCACGGCAATACACAGGTAGCCGGTAATCAGCAGCGTGATGGAGAGCGCGATCGGCAGGACCGGGCGGAAGAAGGTCACCAGGGGCAACAGGAACAGGGCGAAGAAGCCGACGATCCAGAACACGCCGGTGCCGGAGTAAATGGTATCCATGGTCTTCCGCCCGTAGCGGTAGCGCTCGGTGACCGTCGCCATGCCGCCGGTGAACAGCGGTCCGGCCAGGCCCGGATAGGGTGCCAGCAGCGAGTGCATGAGATTGCGCAGCCCGGTGATCAGGTGTACGCGGTCGATATTGACCTCGATCTTCTCGTCCGGGCGCAGGTGGTCGACGCGCTTGAGCAGCGTCTGACCCACCACGATATCGCCGAAGGCGATGATATAGGCAATGATCGCGGTGGGGATGGCCGCCACCATCAGTTCGATACCCGGTGCACCGATGGAGAACGGCAGGTAGGCCCAGATCCCCGCGAAGTCGGGCAAGGCAATGCCCCACTCAACGGTCGGCATCGAGTATTCACCGACACCCCAGCCGATCGCCATGGTAATCAACATGCCCGGCACCATGCCGAAAGCCACGATATTGCGCGCCCAGCGATACTTCTCGGCCAAGTCGCGGAAGGAAAGCGAAAAGAGGACGTAGAGCGTGATCAGGCCACCGATACCCAGTGAAATCGGGGTGTTATAGAGCCGTCCGCCCTCGACGATCTCGCCGCTGATCGCTGCGATACCGGCGCCCAGCAGGATCCCCGCCTTGATCGAGGCCGGCACGTTGTTGACCAGCTTGGTGCCCAACCGGGTCACGGCCATGAACAGGAAGATCGCCGTCACCATCAGCTGCAGTGCCACCATGGCGCGAATCGCCTCGGGCCCCGGCTCGAAGTCGCCGATGAACAGCAGGACCACCGGAATCGCCGGCGTGATCCAGCCGGCGATGAAGGGCACCCCCAACAGCGGTGGCAGCATGAAGCCAATACCGCACACCACCACGAAGGCCAGCCCCACCTCATAGGGGACGCCGAGATACTGCTCCAGCAGCGGAATCATGCCCAGGGAGATGACGAACATCACCATGGCCTGGATGGTTTCGGGTATCGCCCACTTGAAGTGGATGAAGGGCAGGCGGACCTTGAAGGGTCCCAGCGGCCAGTAGGGATGTTCCTGGCCATATTCGCGTTTGAGCAGCACGTTGGTACCTCAGCGGTTCTGTTTGTTCATCAGCAATCCTGTGTCGACGTTGTTGTTGTTGGCATGGTCCCGGCGGTTTTACGCGGCCGCTGCCGGCAAGAACATACGACCTTGGCCGAAGAGAAATTCGTAACATTGTCTACACAAAATGATTACATACGAACCTCATCAGCCAAACACCATGAGAAACCGGGATATTTCCGCAATATTGTCGACACGATGCCTACCAATTCGATGCCGTTTACGTCAACGTCAATCATGCCAGTCGAGTCCAGGAAAACTCGACGAGGGGCATGAAGCAGGCGCGCCATGAGACCTTGTTCTACGAAAGGATGAGGGCGTAACAGGGGTATCGATCAGCGATCGAGGAGTGAATCCAGCCAGGCTGTATCAAGGTGGGCTTCCATGGCATCGGCCAGCCGGTCCAGGCCGCGTTCCCGACAGGCGCCTCGATCCACGGCGCCGCCGGAGTGTGCCATGCCCAGGGCGTGAAGCAGTGCATTGCAGGCGTGAGGCCGATCGAAGACGCCATGCACATAGGTCCCCATGACCTGGCCATCCTCGCTGATGGCGCCATCCGCCACTGGCTCGCCCTGCCCGCGCCGGCACATCAGCAGCGGGCGCTCCAGGGCGGTCCCGGTGCTGACCCCGTTATGGATCTCATAGCCGCTGAAAGCTGGCCGATCACCCAGCAGCAGCTCCCCGGACACATTGCGCAGCTGCTTGCCCGATACCAGTCGGGTCTCCATTGCCAGCAGGCCGAGCCCTGCACTGCTGCCGGCACTTCCTTCCAGACCCTCGGGATCGTGAATGGCGGACCCCAGCATCTGGAACCCGCCGCATAGTCCCAGCACCCTGCCGCCGTAACGCAGGTGGCGCCGAATGGCCGTGTCCCACCCCTGGCGCAGCAGCCAGTCGAGATCGGCGCGGGTGGCCTTGCTGCCGGGAAGCAGGATCAGGTCGGCCGGTGGAATGGGGCGGTCGGGCCCGACGAAGCGAACCTCCACGCCCGGATGCAGCGCCAGCGCTTCGAAGTCGGTGTGGTTGCTGATGCGCGGCAAGGCCGGCACCACGATCCTGAACGCATCTTCTCCCTTATCGGAACCGTTGCTGCTGCCTACGAGGCTATCCTCGGCGTCCAGCATCAGCCCCTGCAGGTAGGGCAACGTACCGAGTACCGGCCGACCGGTGCGTTCGGTGAGCCAGTCGAGCCCCGGTTCCAGCAGTGCGATATCGCCGCGAAAACGGTTGATGATGAAGCCACGGGTACGTGAGCGCTCGCTCTCGCTGAGAAGCTCCAGTGTGCCGACGAGCTGGGCGAAGACACCGCCCCGGTCGATGTCCCCGACCAGCAGCACCGGGCAGTCCGCCGCCTCGGCGAAGCCCATGTTGGCAATGTCGTTGGCGCGCAGGTTGATCTCCGCCGGGCTGCCGGCCCCCTCGGCGATGATCACGTCATGGCGGCCCGACAGCACCCTCCAGCCGCCATGACGGACCGCTTCGCCTCGGCCTTGAAGGCGTGGTAGTCCAGCGCCGCCATGTTGCCGTAGACCTGCCCCCTCAGGATCACCTGGGCGCCCCGGTCGCTCTGGGGCTTGAGCAGCACCGGATTCATGTCACTGTGGGGCGCCACACCCGCAGCCAGCGCCTGCAGCGCCGTGGAGCGGCCAATCTCGCCGCCATCCACGGTCACCGCGCTGTTGAGCGCCATGTTCTGCGGCTTGAACGGCGCCACCGACACGCCCCGCCTGGCCAGCATCCGGCACAGCCCCGCCACCACCGTGCTCTTGCCGGCATCCGAGGTGGTGCCCTGGATCATCAATGTCGGCACGGCCTTAAAGCTCCAACCCTTTTTGGGCCTTGATCCCCTGCTCCTTGAAGGCGTGCTTGACCACCTTCATCTCGGTAACGGTGTCGGCCAGCTCGATCAGTTCCTGGGGGGCGTAGCGGCCGGTGACCACGGCATGCTGCATTTCCGGCCGCGCCTGAAGGTCGTCGAGCACGCGATCCAGTGAGAGGTATTCATGGCGCAGGGCAATATTGAGTTCGTCGAGCAGCACCAGGTCGTAGCCGGGATCGCCGAGCATTTCGCGAGCAACTTCCCAGGCGGCCTCGGCGGCACGAATGTCCCGCTCGCGGTCCTGGGTGTCCCAGGTAAACCCTTCGCCCATGACGTGATAATCCACGCCCGGCTGGCGGCGGAAGAAGGCTTCCTCGCCGGTTTCCTTCCGCCCCTTGATGAACTGCACCACGCCCACCGTCATGTCGTGGCCGAGTGCACGGGCCAGCATGCCGAAGCCCGAACTGCTCTTGCCCTTGCCGGAACCGGTGAGCACCAGCAGCACACCCTGCTCCTTCTGGGCACGTTCGATGCGTTCCTGCATGATCTTCTGCTTGGCGGCCATGCGCTGGGCATGGCGCTGGGGATCCTTGGCATTCTCGCGCATGGGCGTTCTCCTCAATCCTGAATGAAGCGCAGCGGCTGACCGCGAAAAATAGCGGCGGCCAATTCCGGCGCCGAAGGGAAATAGCCATGGAAATAGCTGGCGACCAGCGTGCCATCGACATAGACCGGCTCGGCGGGACTGCCGGCCAGGCGCCGGGCATGGGCGGCAGGGGCGAGAGGCGTTTCCAGCAGCGAATGGTGGTAGGTATGGCCCCGCAGCTCCCCGGCCCGGGTCGACAAGCTCTGCAGGCCCAGGGCCGTGAGCTTGCCGGCCATCCGCGCAGTACCGGGCAACAGCCCCAGCATGCCATGCTCGCGCCCTTCGCCATCGACCAGCGACTCCATGCATGCCATCAGCCCGCCGCACTCGGCGAGGATCGGCTTGCCCGCCTCCCGATGGGCGCGAATCGCGGCCAGCATCGGCACATTGGCTGTCAGTCGCCCGGCGTGAAGCTCCGGATAGCCACCGGGCAGCCATAGCGCGTCGCAGACCGGCAGCGCGGCATCGGCCAGGGGCGAAAAGAAGTTCAGCCTGGCCCCCATGGCCTCGAGCAGATCGAGGTTGGCACGGTAGAGAAAGGCGAAGGCGTCGTCCCGGGCCACGGCGATCTGCACGCCATCGAGCAGGCGCGCCGGCGGCTCGGGGGCTTCGGCCTCGAGAATGATTTTCGCAGGCAGCCGATCGAGCCCGGCTTCCTGCAGCACCTCTGCGGCGGCATCCAGCTGTCGGTCCAGCCCTGCCAGCTCGGTGGCCTGCACGAGGCCAAGATGACGGTCGGGGATCGCCATCGCCTCGTGGCGCGGAATGGCGCCAAGCAGCGAGAGACCCTCGGGCATGCTCTCCGCCAGCAGCCTGCCATGGCCGGGGCTGCCGACCCGATTGGCGATCACCTCGTGAATGGACAGGCCGGGATGATAGTTGGCCAGTCCCTGGGCCACGGCTCCGAAGGTCTGGGCCATGCCCCAGGCATCGATCACCGGCAGCGCCGGCAGCCCGGCCAGTATCGCCAGGTCGGCGCTGGAAGGGTCGCCGTCGAAGAGCCCCATGGAGCCCTCGACAAGAATGAGATCCGCATCGGCGGCGGCCTCGGCCAGTCGCCAGCGACACTCGGCCTCGCCGGTCATCCAGGGATGCAACTGATAGACCGGCTGGCCAGAGGCCACCTCCTGCACCATGGGGTCGAGATAATCCGGGCCGTGCTTGAAGACACGGACCTTTCGGCCCGCATTGCGGTGCAGCCGTGCCAGCGCCGCGGTGACCATGGACTTGCCCTGGCCGGAGCCCGGGGCGGTGATCAGGGCGGCGTGGCACTCGCCGCGAATGGTTGTGGTTGTCATATCACCTCGCAGGAACGAAAACGGGGGAACCATCGATCTCGGCGGTGGCCAGGCGCTGGCCATAGAGCCTCTCCAGGGCACTCGGCACCAGCATGGTCTCGCGCGGGCCCCAGCAGGCCTCACCGCCGGGATAGAGCAGCAGCAGATGGTCGCACCAGCGTGCCGCCAGGTTGAGGTCGTGGAGACACATCATTACCGCATGTCCTGCAGCGGCCTGTTCGGCCAGCAATGCCATGACTGCGGTCTGGTGGTGCAGGTCCAGGTGGTTGGTGGGCTCATCGGCAAGCCATATCTTCGGCCCCTGGGTCAGTACCGTGGCAATGGCCAGGCGCTGGCGCTCGCCCCCGGAGAGGGTGTTCACCAGCCGGTCGGCCAGGTGGGCCACGTCCAGACGGGCCAGGGCCGCCTCGGCCAGGCGCAGGTCCTCCCCTCCCTCCATCTGCCATGGCGACAGGAAGGGGTGACGGCCGATCAGGGCGGTTTCACGCACCGTAGCGGGAAAGCCATCCTGGCTATCCTGGAACACCAGTCCCAGCGACTGGGCGATCTCGCGGCGGCCCAGTGCGGTGAGTGGCCTGTCATCGAGCAGCACCTGGCCGGTGCGTGCCGCGCGCAGGCCGGCCAGGGTGTGCAACAGGGTCGTCTTGCCGGCCCCGTTGGGGCCAAGCACCCCCCAGACCTGGCCCGGCTCGAGGCAGAAATCCAGCGGCTGCCCGTCGGCACGCTCCGGCACGTCGATGACCAGTTTTCTCGCCTCGAGACGGCTCATCAGCGGCTCCGGTAGAGCAGGTAGAGAAAGGTGGGTACGCCAAGCAGTGCGGTGATCACTCCCACCGGCAGCTGTTCCGGCGCAATCATGGTGCGCGCCAGGGTATCCGCCAGCACCAGCAGGGTACCGCCGGCCAGGGCACAGGCCGGCAGGATCAGGCGCTGGTCGTTGCCCAGCACCAGGCGCAGCATGTGCGGCACCACCAGGCCGACGAAGCCGATGCTGCCTGCGGTGGTTACCGCCATGGCGGTGAGCAGGCTGGCCGCAATGTAGATCAACCACTCCAGCGGGCGGACCGCCACCCCCAGCGCCGCGGCCTGCAGCGGCCCGCGCGCCAGCACGTTTAGGCTTCGCCCTAGCGGTATCACCAGCAGGCAGACCGCCATCAGCAGCGCCAATGGCGGCCAGGCGTCCGCGCATAGGAGAGATCGCCCATCAGCCAATAGAGCATTCCCGGCAGCCGTTCGGCGGGACTGACCGCCAGCATGAGGGTAATGACCGCCCCCCAGCCGGCGGCCACCACGACGCCGGTCAACAGCAGCCGCGAGGGGGTCCAGCTGCCGGTACCATGGGCCAGGCCGAACACCAGCAGGGTGGAAAGCAGGGCGCCGCCGAAAGCCGAGCCGGAGATCACCATGCCTCCCATGCCC
>NZ_AZQX01000093.1:0-8014 GCF_000568385.1 Halomonas sp. BC04 | reverse complement strand
ATCGATCAATTCATCGATGACATACTCATTGACGCGAAACGGCAGCACCTGGCTGACAACCCGCATATCGAAACGCAGGTTTTCAGGCAGACTCTGAATCGCCTCGATCTTGTCCAGTTGACGATGGGTATAGACCTTGAACTGACGGGCCTCGAACGCTTCGGCACCCGGATCGCCGAGATCGATGCTGACTCGCTGGTTCATTGTCTCCTCCTTTTGTGGTGGGCCACGGCCGTGAAACCTGAGCTGCGCTGCACGGACGCCGACACGCCGACCTGAGGTCGGCGAGCCGCGGCAATTTTGGGGAGCACATTGGTACCGGCTAGGCAGGAAAGTTGCAAGCTTTTGCTGCTATTTGCAACGAATGTCGCGACAAGTGGACCAAAGTGCAACGATTCGTTCTTATCGAAACTGCACCGCTCAGGCTTTTTCACCAGACGCCCAACAAGTCGCTGTAGCCGTGGCGCCCCGAGAAGGATCAACGCGAAAGCCACCGGCCAGGCAATATAGAAAGCACGCCACCAACGTGCCAGGAAGCCATTGTCCAGGCCGGTATTGACCCAGGTAATGACGAACGTCATCAGGGTGACCATGTAGATGGACATCAGCAGGGAAAACAGCAGGGGCGCATAGCGTGGCGAGACAAACATGCCGAAACTCCAAGATAATTTTCGCATAAGCATATAGCCAAAGGTGCCGCCATGCGACCCCTTGCTCCTCCACTACCGGCCCACCAGACTTGAATCCACCCGCTCCTGACAGCCAGACTGGCATGACCAAGGTGAGGGAGAAGGATTATGAGTTCATCTACCCGCGTCGAATGCCAGCAAGGCGATATCGTTCAGCAGCACGACATGGATGCCGTAGTGAATGCCGCCAATGCGGAATTACGCCCCGGCGGGGGTGTCGCCGGGGCACTGCACCGGGCCGCCGGCCCGGAGCTGGACAAGGCGTGCCGGTCGCTGGCGCCCATTGCGCCGGGCCAGGCGGTGATCACCGACGCCTTCGAACTACCCAATCAGTATGTGATCCACTGCCTGGGGCCAGTCTATGGCGTCGACTCACCCGCCGACGAACTCCTGGCAGCCTGCTACTACAATGCGCTGCGGCTCGCCGAATGGGAGAATATCAATTCCATTGCCTTCCCATCGATTTCGACCGGTGCCTTTGGCTACCCTGCCGCCGAGGCCGCTCGCATTGCCCTCTCCACCGTTATCCAGCAGCTGCCAAATTTTCCCAATATTGAGCGGGTTCGCTTCGTGCTGTTCGACTCGGATACCGCCGAGCTGTATCAACGTACGTTGGCCTCGTTCAACGAGTCCTAGGTGCAATGACTCCTGGGTAATGCCTAGACGTTGTAGCCCAGCACACCGGGCAACCACAGGGCGATCTGGGGAAAGATCGCCACCAGCGCCAGGGCGCTGGCCATGGCCAGCACGAACAGCAAAGCCCAGCCCACGGTCTGCTCCAGGCGAATCTTGGCGATCTCGGTGGTCACCATCAGGTTGACCGCCACCGGCGGAGTGAACTGGCCGATGGCGATGTTCATGGCCAGCAGGATGCCGAACCACACCGGATTCCAGCCGAAGTGCTGCATGACGGGAATCAGGATCGGCATCATGATGAGGTAGATGGAGATGGCGTCGAGCAGCATGCCGGCCACCAGCACGGCCAGCATGATCAGGACCAGCAGCAGTACACCGCTGTCGGAAAGGCCGATGATCCACTCCGCCAGGTGACGGAAGGTACCGAGCATGGTGCCCGCCCAGGCGAAGATCCCGGCCAGGGCGATGATCAGCATCACCACACCCGAGATCACCGCGGCCTCGCCGAGCAGTGTCCAGAGATCACGCAACTTTATCTCCCGGGTCAGGAACAGCCCCACCAGGCGCCGTAGGCCACGGCCACCACGGCGGCCTCGGTGGGAGTAAAAAGCCCAGAGCGCAGCCCGCCAAGGATCAGCACCGGCGCAAACAGCGCCGGCAACGCCTGTTTGAAGCTCTCCCCGATCTTCGGCGGCTCGGCCCCCTCAACCGGCGCGCCACCCTCCCAACCGTAGCGCCTGGACACCAGCAGTGCCGGCACCAGCAGCGCCAGCCCGGCCAGAATGCCGGGAAACAAGCCGGCGGCAAAGAGCGCCCGAAGATCGACGCCGGGCACCACGATGGAATAGAGAATCAGCGCCACGGAGGGCGGAATCAGGATCGCCGTGGAAGCCGACGCAGCAATCAGCGTCGCCGAAAAGGGCTTGGGATAGCCGGCCTTGGTCATGCTCGGCAACATCACCATAGCCACGGCGGCAGCATCCGCCGGCCCCGAGCCACTCATGCCCCCCATGATCATGCAGACCAGTACTGCCACCAGCGCCAACCCGCCGTGGCGCGGTCCGATCAGTGCCTGGGCGAAACGCACCAGCCGCAGGGCCACACCGGCGCGCTCGAAGATCAGGCCGGTCATGATGAACAGCGGAATGGCGATCAGTGGGTATTTGGCGATGCTGTTATAGGTGTTGGTGCCCAGGGTCGCCAGCATCGCAGGCGACAGCCCCGCCATGATGCCAACGGCACCGGCCAGGGCCAGCGAGAAGGCCACCGGCACGCCGGCGATCAACAGCCCGGCAAAGGCCAGGATCATCCACAGATCAGGACTCATCCTCGAGCCTCCCGCTCAGACGGTCACGGGTCTGCTGCGTCAGCCGTACCAGCATGGCTGCCGACAGCAGTGGCAGCCACAGCAGGTACCACCACTGGGGCAGGCCCAGCCCCGGCGACAGCGACTGCCACTGGTACTCTTCCCAGGTCAGCTTGGCGCCGAACCAGGTGATCAGCCCCAGTACGAGGGCGCCGCACAGCCACTGGAAGAGAATGAGCACCTTGCGCGGGCCTGCCGGCAAGGCTCGCTCCAGCAGGCCGATACGAATATGACCGTTACGTCGCAGTGCCACCGAGGCCCCCGCGAAGGTCAGCACCACCAGCAGGAATACCGAGAACTCCTCGGTGAAGGCCAGGGAACCGCCGGTGACGTAGCGCGTAATGACATTGCCCAGGCTGATCAGCGAAATGATCGCCAGCGCCAGGGAGCCCAGCCAGCGTTCCGGCCGGGCATCGGGAGAGAATTTCATGCAAGCCTCGCGAAGAGCGGACCGACCCCGTGCCGGGGCCGGTCTCAGCCGGGATCAGCGCGCCTCGATGGCGGCACGAGCCGCTTCGACCAGTTCCTTGCCGATCCGCGGGATCCACTTGTCGTGGACGCTGGCGGTGGCATTGACGAAGGCACGATGCTGCGCTTCAGTCAGTTCGGTCACCTGAACACCGCGCTCCTGGATGGCGGCCAGACGCTCGCTCTCCTGCTCACGGGTCATGGCGATCTCCCACTCGCCGGCTTCAATGGCGGTTTCACGCAGGATCTCCTGCTCCTCCTCGTCCAGTGAGTCCCAGATACGCTGGTTGACGGCAAAGATCAGCGGATCGTTCATGTAGTTCCAGAGCGTCAGGTACTCCTGGCCCACCTGGTCGATCCGCGCCACGTCGAACACCGATAGCGGGTTCTCCTGGCCGTCCACGGCTCCCGTGGTCAACGCCGGCTGGGCGTCGGTCCAGCTCATCTGGGTAGGATCGGCGCCTAGCGCGTTGAAGGTATCCTGGAACAGCGGCGAGCCAACCACGCGAATCTTCAGCCCGTTGAGGTCACCCGGCTCACTGATGGGGCCACGGGAGTTGGAGACCTGGCGAAAGCCGTTCTCACCCCAGGCGAGTGGCACCACGCCACGGGACTCGATGGCCTCGAAAATCATCTCGCCGGCCTCCCCGCCGGTCACGGCGTCCACCGCCGCCTCGTCGGGCATGAAGAAAGGCAGGGAGAAGATGTTGAGCTCCGGCACCTGGGGCGACCAGTTGATGGTCGAGCCCACGGCCATGTCGATCAGTCCCGAGCGCATGGCGGAAAACTCGCGGGTCTGGTCACCGGCAACCAGCTGGGAATTGGGGTAGACGCGCAGGGTCAGGCTACCCTCGGTGCGCTCCTCCACGAGCTCGGCCCACTTCTCGGCCGCCTGCCCCCAGGGGAAAGCATCGGACAGCACGGTGGAAACGGAAAGCTCGCGGGCCTGAACCGAGGAAGAGACCGAAAGCGAAGCGGTGAGCACGGCGGTGCCGGCCAGTACCGCGGCAAAGCGAGTAAGACGACTAGCGGATGTCATGACGTGTCCTTGCAGCAAAGGGCCGGTTCGGAGAAGAGCGGCCGCGATTATCGTTCTGGATTGATACCGTCCGGGATCAAGTTACGCTTCAATATTCTACGAAGCCCCGCGTTGAATGATAGACCGTCATGGGTATAACGCGACGCTCCCCCGACTTCGCTGCTACCCTCGCCGGGCCGTACCATCAAGGAAACTCGCTCGTGCCGCTTCGCGACCTGCTACTGGGCCTGGTGATCGTCACCATCTGGGCCCTGAACATCATCGTCATCAAGCTGGGAGTCGCTGAGCTCCCGCCTCTGCTTCTGACTACCCTGCGCTTCATCCTGGTTGCCGCCCTGCTGGTGCCCTTCCACCCGGTTGCCCGGCATCAGCTTCCCTTCCTGTTGCTGCTGTCAGTCACCTTCGGCACGCTTCACTTTGCCCTGCTGTTCATCGGACTGGGCGAGGCCGAGGCGGGTACCGGGGCACTGCTGGTACAGATGGGTACGCCTTTTGCCACCCTGCTGGCAGTGATCTTCCTGGGCGAGCGCTTGAGCGCCAAACGCATCGTGGGTCTCGCGTTGTCATTCGGTGGCGTGGTGATACTCGCCGGCGGCCCCAGCCTGCCCTCAGCGCTGCCCATGGCCCTGCTGCTGCTCAGCGCCCTGGGCTGGGCAATCTCACAGCTGCTGATCAAGAAGGGCCCCAATATCGCACCCATGGCGCTGGCGGGCTGGGTCGCGCTATTTGCCATTCCGCAGGTTGGCCTGGGTTCCTGGTGGTTCGAGCGGGGCCAGATGGAGGCCATCGGCCAGGCGGGTCTGTTCGGCTGGGGAGCAGTCTTCTATACCGCCGTGATGTCGTCGATTGTTGCCTACGGACTATGGTACGGCCTCTTGCGCCGCCACGCGGTCAGCCGACTGGCGCCGCTAAGCCTGCTCGTGCCCGCGGGCGCAGTGGTGCTGGGCATCGTGCTGCTGGGAGAGCAGCTCAATGCCCATATCGCGTTTGGCGGCGCCATGGTCATCGCCGGCGTGGCGCTCATCGTGATTCGCTTTCGGGCGTTACTTGGCCGCTGAGCAGCCGTCCAGACGACCCGGCCAGTCAACGCAGGCACCCGGCTCGATGCCACGCTCGGTGAAATAGCCTGCATTCACCTCCAGCGCGGCCTGATAGTAGGCACCGGCCAGTGTCGCCGGGCACTCCCGCGGATTCTCCGAAGGACAGGGCACCATGGTATGAATCGTGGCAATACGGCCGTGGACATCAATGAAGGCGATGTCCAACGGAATACGGGTGCGATACATCCAGAAACCGCTCCGCGGGGGCTGAATGCGCTCGTAGAGAAACAGCATGCCCGCATCGGGCGCCAGTGAATCACGATCCATCAGCCCGATGCGACGCTCGTCCGCTGTTCGTGCCATCTCCACCTCGAGCCGAAAGACCTCCTGCCCGGCCTTGATCAGCAGGGGCTGGCGCTCCAGGGATGTCGTCGACTCGGCCACGGCGGGCCAGCGCCAGGTCAGCGTGGCCGCGACCGCGAGAAGGAGCACCAGCAGGATCGTGCGGGTCGAGGCAACCGGGCGTTGAAGGGGGTGCATGACGCCTCCTCAGTGATCGGGAGTGTGGGGCAGCAGATGGATCCCTGCGGCAAGCAGTGACACCTGTACCCATTCGCCACGGGCGAGACCATTGCGCCGTGCCGCATGGGTGGCAATATCGAAGCGCAGGGTATCGGGGCCATGATTGAAGACCAGCGTCAGCGATGTCATGCCACCCAGCACGACCAACTCGCCGATGCACCCCGTCACCGGGTTCTCCCTTTCACCGCGCGACGGCCGGCCGCGGCGGTGCAGCACCACGTCGGAATCGGGCAGGTACCAGGCGACTCGCTGCCCGGGCTCCAGCGCCTCCAGGCCATGGTCCACCTGCAGGTGCCAAGGCCCCCAAGCCAGCCTCCGCTGTCCCTCGACCGTCACGACCCGGCCCTCGAAGATATTATGACGATCCAGCAGTCGCGCCACTTCGGCACTGGCCGGGTGGCGAAACAGACTCTCGGGAACATCGCACTGCAGCGTACGGCCACCATGAAGCACGCAGATTCGGTCCGCCAGTGCCACCGCCTCATCCAGGTCATGGGTCACGAGCAGAATCGGGATGTGGATCTGCTCGCGCAGCAGGGCCAGTTCGCGCTGCAGACGACGGCGTGTCACCTGGTCCACCGCCGAAAAGGGCTCGTCCAGCAGCAGCGCCCGTGGCTCCCGTGCCAACGCCCGGGCCAACGCCACCCGCTGGCGCTGGCCGCCGGAGAGCTGGGACGGATAGCGCCCGGCCAGCCCTTCCAGGCGCATCCGGCACAGCCATTCGTCGGCACAGGCGTTGCGGCGACTGGGGTCGAGATGGCCCAGCGCCACCTTGACGTTGTCCCGGGCACAAAGGTGGGGGAACAGCGCATAGTCCTGAAACACGACCCCCACCCGACGCTTCTGGGGCCTGCGAACAACGCCATGGGCGGTATCCAGCCAGGTCTCGCCGGCACAGTCGATGTGCCCCTCGGCCGGCCGGTAGAGGCCGGCAATGGCACGTAGCAGGGTCGTCTTGCCGCTGCCCGAGGGCCCCACCAGGGCCAGCAGCTCTCCCCGTTCACAGGCGAAATTCGCCGCCAGCGGGATCGGCCCGGCCTGGTGCAGCGAGACCGTCAACCGCCCCGACCCAGCCGAGACCGGCGATGTAACGGGCGAATCAGGCATGCCGCCACCTCCGACGACCCGCCAGCCCATAGACCACGCCGATGGTCAGGAACGATACCAGCAGCAGCATGGCCGACATGATGCCGGCGCCGGTCTCGTCGAAGGCCTGGACTCGATCATAGATGGCGATGGACAGGGTGCGGGTCTCGCCGTCGATGGCGCCGCCCACCATCAGGATGACACCGAACTCGCCCAGGGTATGGGCGAAGGTCAGCGCCAGGGCAGAGATCACGCCGGGCCACACCAGCGGCAGCTCGATCCGCAGGAAGGTCTGCCAGGGAGTCAGCCCGCTGCACCAGGCCGCCTCGCTGAGGTTGGCGGGTATCGCCTCGAAGGCACGCTGGATCGGCTGCACGGCAAAGGGAAGGCTGGCCACCAGTGAGGCGAGCAGAATACCGGTAAAGGTGAAGTTGAGCCCCTCCCCGGTCAGCCGATGCCAGAAGGCGCCGAACGGGGCGTCGCGACCGAAGCTCATCATCAGGTAAAACCCCAGCACCGTGGGTGGCATGACCAGCGGCAGCGCCACCAGCGCCTCGCACAGCGACTTGCCGCGAAAGCGCGCTCTGGCCAGGGCACGTCCCAGCCAGAGTCCCAACGGGATCAGCAGCAGACAGGTCATCGCCGCCAGGCGCAGGGAGACCGAGAGTGCCGTCCAGTCCATCAGGCGCCTCGGTGCCGGTGTCTTCCCCGGGCAGGCGAAAGCCGTAGCCCTCCAATAGCTCGCGGGCTTCGTCCTGCTGGAGCCAGTGATAGAAGGCCCGGGCGGTATCGCCGGCACCCTTGACCAGCGCCATGCGCTGTACCAGCGGTTCATGCCACTCCTCGGGAATCAGCACGAAGTCGCTGCGCTCGGCCAGTTGCGGCGCCAGCGCCAGGGACCAGGCCACCAGACCGCCACGTGCGTCGTCGGAGAGGGCGAACTGGGCCGCCTGGGAGACGTTCTCGCCGAGTATTCGCAGGGAGGCACTATCCGACCACAGGCCGGCATGCTCCAGCGCCTGCCTGGCCGCCACGCCGTAGGGAGCATGGTCGGGATTGGCCAGGGCAATGCGTGGCCGCCCCTCGCCGCGTGCGTGGACCTCCCGGG
>NZ_AZQX01000092.1:0-5183 GCF_000568385.1 Halomonas sp. BC04 | reverse complement strand
CGTCAACGTCGGTGCCGGCACCATCACCTGCAATTACGACGGTGCCAACAAGCATCGCACCGAGATCGGTGACGGGGCCTTCATTGGTTCCAATACGGCCCTGGTGGCTCCGGTCAGCGTGGGTAGCGGCGCCACCGTGGGTGCCGGATCGACGATCAGCAAGGACGTGGCCGACAATGCCCTGGCCGTCTCCCGTGGCAGGCAGGTCACCAAGGCGGATTGGCTGCGTCCCAACAAGTCCAAGCAATACTGAGGAAACTCCCATGTGTGGAATCGTTGGCGCCGTTGCCCAGCGCAATGTGCAGAATATCCTGCTCGAGGGACTCCGGCGGCTGGAGTATCGTGGCTATGATTCAGCCGGCATGGCCGTACTGGCCGCCGGGGGGCTGCAGCGTTGCCGGGCCCTGGGCAAGGTCGCCGCACTCGAGCTGCGGCTTGACGCCGAGCCGCTGCCGGGGAACTGCGGCATCGCCCACACCCGCTGGGCCACCCACGGCAAGCCCAGTGAGGCCAATGCGCACCCGCACGCTTCGGGGGATCGCCTGGCGGTGGTGCATAACGGCATCATCGAGAACCATGAGGCGCTGCGTCACGAGCTCAAGGAAGCCGGCTACCTCTTTGTATCCCAGACCGATACCGAAGTGGTGGCGCACCTGCTGGAGCGTGAGTATCGGCAGGGCGACGGCCTGCTGGCATCGGTGCAGCGGGTGCTGACGCGACTGGAAGGCGCCTATGCCCTGGCGGTGATGCATGCCGATGAACCCGATGTCATCGTTGGCGCCCGCAAGGGGAGCCCCCTGGTGGTCGGGGTGGGTATCGACGAGGCTTTCCTGGGCTCCGACCCGCTGGCGCTGCTGCAGGTGACCGACCGCTTCATCTATCTGGAGGAGGGCGATGTGGTTCGCCTTTCCGATGGTGGCCGCATCGAGGTCGTCGATGCCTCAGGCAGCCCGGCCGTTCGGGAGACCCAGACGTTCGAGCATGGCGATGGCGCTGCCAGCAAGGGCGACTACCGTCACTTCATGCTCAAGGAGATATTCGAGCAGCCGGCGGTGATTGCTGCGGCACTGGAAGGCCGGCTAGGTGAGAGGTCGGTCCTGGCGGAGATTTTCGGACCCGGGGCCGAAGCGCTGTTTGCGCGTGTCCGGCAGATCCATATCGTGGCTTGTGGCACCAGCTACCATGCCGGGATGGTGGCACGCTATTGGCTGGAGCGCTATGCCGGGATCCCGGTTCAGGTCGAGGTGGCCTCCGAGTATCGCTACCGGACGGTGGTCGTGCCCGAAGGTACCCTGTTCGTGACACTGTCACAGTCCGGCGAGACCGCCGATACCCTGGCGGCACTGCGCTTCGCCCGCGAGCAGGCCTACCTTGGCAGCCTGGCTATCTGCAACGTGCCGGGCAGTTCTCTGGTGCGTGAATCCGATCTGACCCTGATGACCCAGGCCGGTCCCGAGATCGGCGTGGCCTCGACCAAGGCCTTCACCACCCAACTCACCGGCCTGATGCTGTTGACCCTGGCACTGGGAAAGGTCAAGGGGCTTTCCAGCGATATCCAGGCAGAGCTGGTGTCGGGGCTGCGTGGCCTACCACGGCTGGTGTCGCAGGTGTTGGAGCTGGATGGCGCGATCGAGACGCTGTCGATGGCCTTCGCCGAGAAGCACCATGCGCTCTTTCTGGGTCGGGGAGTGCATTTCCCCATCGCCCTGGAAGGCGCCCTCAAGCTCAAGGAGATCTCCTATATCCATGCCGAAGCCTATCCGGCCGGTGAACTCAAGCATGGCCCCCTGGCCCTGGTGGATAGCGAGATGCCGGTCATTTCGGTGGCGCCCAACGATGAGCTGCTCGACAAGCTGAAGTCCAATCTTCAGGAAGTACAAGCCCGTGGCGGTAAGTTGTTCGTCTTTGCTGACGAAGCGGTGGGGCTGGAAGAAGAAGAGGGTATACGAGTGCTCAGACTGCCCCATGTGCATGATGCCCTGGCCCCGATTCTCTATACCATTCCACTGCAGCTGCTCAGCTACCACGTGGCGGTACTGAAGGGGACGGACGTGGATCAGCCGCGCAACCTGGCCAAGTCCGTTACCGTCGAGTAAACCCGGAATGGCGACGAGCCCGCTGTGTGCTCAGCGCTGTACCCAACCCCGGGCGATCAGCGGTGCAAAGAGCAGGTGATAGAGTCGCCGCGCTACACGGTGATAGAAGGGCAGTATCAGCCAGTTGCGGCTGACGCCCACCAGTAGTGCCATTGCCGCGGCCAGCAGGGTGGCGCCCAGCATGTCCTGGGGGAAATGAACGCCGAGGAAGACCCGTGCCCAGGCCACGGGCAGGGCCAGCAACAGCAGATAGCGGCCGATGCGACGGGTCTTGGCGTGCAGCATCAGGCTGAAGGCCATGGTCAGCATGATCGTGGCATGGTTGCTGGGAAACGCCGGGGTTGGCGAGTGCTCCAGGAACGCGTGTCCAACAGGCACCATGAACGGGCGTGGGCTGGGCCAGAGAAAGCCGATCAACCAGCTGGCCGCCAGGGCGAGCAGCGTGGCGATAAAGGCTTCCAGCAGGGGCTGCTTGAGTCGGTCGCTGCCACGCAGCCAGCCAATCACCAGCAGTGCCGGAATTAACCAGATCAGATAGACGGCAGAGACCTCGGCCAACAGCAGCCACCCTGCAGGGCTATCGGGAGTGGCATTGATGTGCTCGAAAAGGGCAAGATTGAGATTCGTTTCCATGATTTACCACTGTGAAGCCGACTGACGCCTCCGTCCGGGATCTCCTGCAGGCGCGGAAGGGCTATGCTGCCACCGGGGAAGCGGCGCTGCTTCTTCTTTTTGTTACAGCTTTATGAAAACCCTATCTGAACGGTATCCGGGGTTATCCCTTGGAGCCAGTCCTGCTGACTGCCCAGGCCTCTTCCACAGGTGACAGGATGCTGGCTTTCTTGCCATAGGGGCGCCTGTTGATAACTCTTGCCGAACACCCCCAGCATACCCGGCCTTCCTTCGCACTTCTTGTTATCCGTCAATGGCCGTCGGGCGCTGTCTCAGCGTGGCGGGAAGTGCGGAGAAGTCCATTACACGCGTTTTCCACGGGGAAAGGGCCTCAGTTTTCTTTTGCCGGGCGGCGACCCGCGGTCACCATTCAATAGCTTGACAAGGGCATGGCATCTTGTGGATAAAACAGGGGAAAACTCCCTTTTCCCTGTCCGCTCGGCGCACCATCGTAGTAACGCCCAATGGGCACCAGCCCACCATGCATGCCTGCCCCCCTTCCTTCTCATCACCACGGGTGTTCCTCGCTGAGAGTGGCAGCCTCGGCGCGTCTCGATCGCTCTTTACGACGTGGCCTCATCGTCGATGAATTACTGGTCATTGCGTCAATAATCGGATAAATTTGCCGAATAAAGGACGAAAACACTGCATTAGCACTGATTTTTTGTCTTGTTACATATCAATAACCTTACCCAATACTCGCATGTACAATAATAGGTGATTCATGTCGAAACTCGTCCATGCACAGTGGTCGTCGAAGATGACCTTCGTGCTAGCCGCTGCCGGCTCTGCGGTGGGGCTGGGCAATATCTGGCGGTTTTCCTACATGGTGGGAGAGAGCGGTGGCGCCGCCTTCGTTCTGGTCTATCTGGCCTGTGTCGCGGTGATCGGCCTGCCGATTCTCGTCGCCGAATGGATGATTGGTCGCCGTGGCCAGAACAACCCCATCAATGCCATGCTGAAACTGGCTTCCAGCAATGGGCAAACCAGGGCCTGGGCGCTGGTCGGGGTCAGTGGCGTGCTGGCCGCCTTTCTGATCCTCTCCTTCTACAGTGTCATTGGTGGCTGGTCCCTCTACTACACCCTCAACTCCGTTACCGGTACCTTCACCGGCCAGGATGCCGACAGCGTCGGTGCCATCTTCGGCGGGCTGCTGGGCAGCCCGGGGGTACTCCTGTTTTGGCATACAGCCTTCATGGCCCTGGTGGTATGGATCGTCGCTCGCGGCGTGACCAAGGGCCTGGAAGGGGCGGTGCGCACGCTGATGCCGGCGCTGGTGGTGTTGATGATCGTGCTGGTGGGCTATGGCATGACCACGGGTCACTTCGGCGAGGCACTGGCCTTCATGTTCCGCCCTGACTGGGGTGCCTTGAGCGGCGATATCGTATTGGCCGCCATGGGCCAGGCGTTCTTCACCCTATCGTTGGGCATGGGCATCATGATGGCCTACGGCTCCTACCTGGGTGAGGACGTCAACCTGCTGGGCACGGCGCGTACGGTGATCATCCTGGATACCGGCATTGCACTGCTGGCGGGGCTGGCCATTTTCCCCATCGTCTTTGCCAACGGCCTGAGTGCCGGTGAGGGGCCGGGGCTGATCTTCGTCACCCTGCCGCTGGCCTTCGGCAACATGACCGGTGGCATCATCCTCGGCCTGATGTTCTTCCTGCTGCTGACCTTCGCTGCCCTGACCTCTGCCATATCGCTGCTCGAGCCGGTGGTGGAGTTCGTGGAGGAGCGGTCGCCCCTGACCCGGGTGATGGCCACCCTGGCCGGTGGTGTTGCGGTCTGGGCGCTGGGCATCGCAGCATTGATGTCGTTCAACGTCTGGGACGAGTTCCTGATCTTCGGTCTCAACGTATTCGACCTGCTGGATACCTTCACCAGCACGATCCTGCTGCCGCTGACCGGCCTTGGCGCCATCGTCTTCGTGGCCTGGTGCCTGGATCGCAAGAGCGTCGCCGCGGAGTTGAACCTGAGCGCCGGCAGCGAGACGCTCTGGTATGTGGTGGCGCGCTATATTGCGCCGGTGGGCGTGATCCTGGTGTTCATCAACAGTTTGCTGGGGTGACAGGGCCTGAGCCCCGCCTGGCGGGGCTTGGGTGACTGCCTTGGACGGTCGCCGACGGGCGGCCGTCGTCAATGTTTCTCGTCTTCGGCCAGATCGGCGATATTTCGCTCCAGCTCCTTGAATTCGTTGTGCAGCTCGATGCCGCGACGCGCCCGCAGGTTGCGCTGAGCGGCGGTGCGTGAGCGTCTCTCGTGTTCGGCGACTTTCAAGCTCATGAAGATGTCGAGAAGCTCACTCTTTACGGAAGTTACGCGTTCGATCTTGCTCATGATCGACTCTCCCTCTTCTTCTTTGTCGTATCCTCTTGCTATCTTCTGCTTGCCGAGCTGTTTCGGCATGCCGTC
>NZ_AZQX01000091.1:0-10110 GCF_000568385.1 Halomonas sp. BC04 | reverse complement strand
GGCCCGATACCGGAAGGCTCCCCGGTGGTCAAAGCCAGCACAGGCGCCTGGTCCGCCGCTGCCATCAGCGGGAGTTGGACAGGCGATTGTCGACGAATGCCTCGGCGCGAATCTCCTGGATCCAGGCATCCAGGGCCTCTTCGGCCTTCTGCTGGAAGACCATCTGGCGCGCCTGGTCACGGCTCACACCACCGCCCCGCTGCTCGATGAAGCGTTCCACTTCACGCTCGCTGACGCTGACCCTTGAGCCTACCTGGCGCTGGTGGAGTTCGCGCATCAGCATCTCACGGCGGATCTCCTCACGCACGGCGGCCATGGTCAGGCCGTCGGCCTCCAGGGCATCGGCGAACTGCTCGAGCGTAATGCCGTTGCTTTCGGCAATGGCCCGCATCTGTCGGTTGAGTTCGGTGTCGTCGACACTGAGCCCGGCGCTCCTCGCCTTCTGCAGCTGGATCTCCTCGATGATGATGTTCTCGAGCACCTGCTCACGCAGCATCGATTCAGGGGGCAATCCCTGTCCCTGGCCTGATACCTGGCTGCGAACCAGCTCCACCCGATCGGTCAGTTCGCTCTCCATGATGGCGTGCTGATTGACCACTGCCACGATGCGGTCCAGCGACTGGCGCTCCACCGGCTGAAAACTCTGGGCCTGGGCGGTAAGCGACACGGCGCCGAGGCACAGGGCCAGCGCCAGGGTCGCGCCCAGGGTGGCGATTCGCGGGATGCGCATAACGTTCTTTCCTCTCATGGTGTCTCTGATAGAAAACCTGCTTGGGCCACCTCAAAACGCGGTGGCACGATAACCCGGCACGGCCTGTTCGAAATAGTCGCCGGCGTCGCCGCCGACACCACCCAGCCCCTTCAGCACGAAGCGCAGGAATATCCCATGCTCGGTGACATCATTATCGATCCGTGCGGTGCCACTGTCATCGATCCAGCGGCGCCAGACCAGCTGCAGACCATAGCAGCAGTCGTTCCACTGCACACCCGCCAACTGGTCCAGAAAGCGGTCATTGGTGTAGTCGTACAACGCGCGACCGATCAGGTCCACCCGCGGTGATGTCTTCCAGGCAAACGATAGGTCGAACTCCTCACGGTCGAAGTCACGGAACTCGTCATCGTCGGGCTCCACCGAAGGTCGAAGCCTTGGAGTTCCCAGCGATAGCCAAGGTTCAATACGTGCCCGGCATCGGCTCGATACTGCAGATAGGCCGAGCTCCGCTCGGTACGCTGCTGCCGGTCGTCGTAGATCCACTCCAGGCGGCTGCGCCAATGATCGTCGATCTGCCAATCGAGCCGAGAGATCAGCGAGGAACGATCCCGCGTGGCGTTGTAGAAGCGTTCGAAGTCCGACTCGGGTGGCAGCGTGCCGGGGTCGCCATCCAGGTCGATGTTGCGATCATCGAAGTAGAACGCCTGGCCCACACCAAACGAAAGGCGCTCGCGGCCACCAGCGTCTTCCAGCAGGCGTGACTCGAAGCCCACCGACAGTCGATTGAGGTCACCGACCCGGTCGGAGCCGGAGAAACGATGGGGCGACCAGAGCTGGTTCCAGGAGAATGCGCGCTCGCTGGTATCGAAGTCGGGGAACTCGCGCTGGTCCCTGGCCGGTACGTAGGCATAGTTGAGCCTGGGCTCCAGGGTATGGCGATAGTCGCGACCGCCGAGTTCCAGTTCCCGCTCGAAGACCAGCCCGCCCTCGATCGACGACACAGGCACGGCCCGCTGCAGCGAGGTATCCCGGTCGGTATCGCGCTGCCCATAGTCGAGGGCATAGGCGGTATAGAGCCACTCGACCCTGGGCTCGAGATAGCCCCAGCTCTCATCGAAGCGCCAGCCCGTCGCCGGGGAGAGGTGAAGCCGGCTGCCCACCGCCGCCTCACGCTCCCGCGGAATGGCCACTTCGTTCACGTCACGCCAGAAGTAGGTGAGGTTTGAGCGCCACTGCTGATAGAAGCCCCCCTCCTGGGTGAAGCGAGCGTTCGCCGTCAGGCTGGGAAGCCGATAGAACGGCTTGTCACGCTCCCGCAGCGGATCGTCCAGCCGCTGAAACCCTTCGGCCCGGGCATCGAATTGCCAGACGTCGCCAAGATGCTGCAAACGGGCCAGGCGGTGCATGTTGGAGGGGTCATCGCCGAAGATGCTGCCATAGTCGTCGAAGTAACGGCCGTCGCTGGCGCCACCGTAGCGCAGGTCATAGCGGTTGCGCTGGTCGAAGTATCCGGAATGCCGATAGTCGATATACCAGCGATCCTCGCCCTCGAAGCGGCGCGAGGCGGCGTTGGGGTCGTCGCTGGAGCCGCCACCGTCGCTGGACAGAAAGGCACCTTCGACCTGGCCGACATCCGACGGGAACAGATAACGGTACTCGCCCCCCAGCAGCAATCCGCGGTCGGTGATCAGGCGCGGGGTCAGAGTGGCGTCGTGATTGGGCGCGATATTCCAGTAGAACGGCTGGGCATAGTCCAGGGCACCGCCCGAAACGCCGATCTCCGGCCAGAGGAAGCCGGTATGGCGACGATCATCGATGGGAAAGCGTACCCAGGGCCAGTAGAAGACCGGCACCTGCCCCATCTCCAGTCGGGCGTGGCGGGCGGTGCCGAAGCCCGTCTCGCGGTCGAGCACCAGATCGCCGGTCACCAGGCGCCACATCTCGTCGCCCGGGTCGCAGGTAGTGAAGTTTGCCGTGGTCAGGCGATAGCGGCCATCTTCCTGGCGCGCGAGCTGCAGCGCATTGCCGCGCAGGCGCTGGTCGTGGATGACGTAGTGGGCCGAATCGATATGGGCTGCATCGCTGACCAGCGAGACCTCCGCCGCCTCGCCCCGCACCAGCAGGTTCCGGTCGCGTAACGCCAGCGGCCCCTCGGCAAACGCCAGCTCCCGCGAAGCGGGAACACTGACCTGGGGGGACTCCAGCTGGCTATCGCCTCGCCGAAGGATGACTTCACCGCCCAGGATCGTCTCGCCCTCCTCGCCATAGTAGGCGCTATCGGATTCGGTACGCACCTGCTGCGGGTCATCTGCCGCCGGCAAGCGATACTCGGGCATCACATAGGTCCCACGGCACAGCGCCCCTACCGGGCGATCGTCGCCCCAGGCGTGCCAATCGAGCTGAGCGGCCGGCAAGGGCTCCAGCGCCACCGCCGACAGAGCGCCATAGGTCAGGCCGTATGTGATCAGGCCAGCGAGCGCTGCCCCTGCTTGTCCCTTGCCCATGATCCACGATGTCCTTGCCGGAGAGAATCGGTATTATACAGACCGTATCCAGCCTGTCGTATGTGATTGAGCGAGCATGCGGCGGTGCCCGACGGGCGTCAACCGGCACCGCCCGACATCAGCGAGGAGCCCGCATGCCCCAGGCCGACACCGCGAAGCGATTCGACGCCCTGCGCCGCTGGGCGGCAGAGAACCACCACCTTCCCATCGATGCCTGCGACTTGCAGCTGGCCGCAGGCGACGCCAGTTTTCGACGCTACTTCCGCCTACGCCTGCCCGACGGTACCACGCGGATGCTGATGGATGCCCCCACCCCGCAGGAGGACAGCCGTCCCTTCGCCGACATCGCCCGGCGCTGGCAAGCCGCCGGCCTGCCGGTGCCTGGCCTGCATGCCCTCGACCTGGAAGAGGGCTTCATCGAACTCGATGACCTGGGCGACGAGCCGCTTCAGGTACGCTTCCATGGCGACGCCGAGCCCGACACCCTGGCCTGGCACGACCGCGCCCTCGCGCTGGTCCATGAACTCCAGAACCGGGCAGGCCCCCACGACCTGCCGGCCTACGATGCCGCCCTGCTGGGGCGGGAGCTGGCACTCTTCCCCGAGTGGTGCCTGGGAGAGTGGCTCGGCATGACGGAACTACCACCCGGCTGGAACACGCTGTGCGAGGCGCTGATCGATTCCGCCCTGGCCCAGCCGGTGGTCACGGTTCACCGGGATTTCGACGCCATGAACCTGATGGTCCACCGGGAAGGCCTCTATCTGATCGACTTCCAGGACGCAGTGGCCGGCCCCATCAGCTATGACCCGATCTCGCTGCTGCGCGGCCGGTACTGCCGTTTCCCGCCGGAGCGATTCGCCGCCTGGATCGAGGCCTTCCGCCTGCAGGCGATCGCCGACGGGCGCCTTTCCAGCGCCACCACGACCGAGACATTCCTGCACCAGGCGCAGGCCATGGCGGCCCAGCGGGCGCTCAAGGTGTTGGGTATCTTCTGCCGCCTGACACTGCGCGACGGGCGTGAGGGTTACCTGCAGCGCCTGCCCCACTTCCTTGGTCACCTTGAGGAGAGCCTGGCAGGACTGCCCGATCACGAGGCGTTTCGCGACTGGCTCACGACCACCTTCCGCCCCCTGCTGGAAGCGCGACTCATGGCCTCGGGCATCGATCCCGGAGCCCGGTCATGAAAGCGATGATCCTGCCGCCGGGCTCGGCACGCGCATGCGGCCGCTCACGGACCACTGCCCCAAGCCACTGCTACCGGTGGCCGGCAAGCCGCTCATCGTCCATCACCTGGAGCGCCTGGCAGCGGCCGGCATCCGCGAGGTGGTGATCAATGTCAGCTACCGGGCCGAGCAGATCATCGAGGCCCTGGGTGATGGCTCGGCCTTCGATGTCGCCATCGCCTGGAGCCGGGAGGAGACCCCGCTGGAGACCGGCGGCGGCATTCACCGGGCGCTGCCGCTGCTGGGCGAGTCGCCCTTCCTGCTGGTCAACGGCGACATCTGGTGCGACCTGGACCCGGCCGGCCTGCCCGCCCTGGGTGGCGACCTCGCCCACCTGGTGCTGGTCGACAACCCGGAGCATCATCCGCGAGGCGATTTCCACCTGACTCCCGAAGGGCGCGTCCACGACCAGGGTGAACCCCGGCTGACCTTCGCCGGCATCAGCCTGATCGACCCGGCCCTGGTGGTCGACAATGAGCCCGGCGCCTTCGCCCTGGCCCCGCTGCTGCGCCAGGCAATGGCCGCCGGCCGCATCGGCGGCAGCCATCATCGCGGCGCCTGGATCGATGTGGGCACCCCGGAGCGACTCGCCCGTCTGGATCATCAGCTGCGCTGCCTGCAGGGCTGAGCCGCACCCCACCGAATGATATGCTGCTCCCATCGTCATCCCACTTCTCGACAGGAACCCTTGCCATGAAAGCCAGCGTGAAATGGACAGACGGTCGCCAGTTCGTGACCGAATCCGGCAGCGGCCACAGCGTGGTCATTGATGGCCCCCCCGACCATGGAGGCCGCAACACCGGGCCTCGCCCCATGGAGATGCTGCTGATGGGCATGGGGGCCTGCGCCTCCTTCGACGTGCTGGAGATCCTCGACAAGTCCCGCGCCGCCGTCACCGACTGCGTGGCCCAGGTCGAGGCCGAGCGCGCCGACGCCGTGCCGGCGGTCTTCACCAGGATTCACATCCACTTCACCGTGGCGGGCCATGACCTCAAGGAGAGCCAGGTCAAGCGTGCCGTGGAGCTCTCCGCCGAGAAGTACTGCAGCGCTTCGATCATGCTGGCCAAGGGCGGCGTCGATATCACCCACTCCTATACCATTGTGGATGGCTGAAGACGCCATTCTCTCCATGGCCAGGAGCGTCACGGCCAGTTGCCGGGCAGGCGCTCAGATCCGATAGACGCTCTTGGTCATCACCTTCGACATCAGCGACATGCCGAACTTCACCGGCGCAGGGAAGCGGGCACCACCGGCTTCCAGTGCCAGTTGGGCATGGTGCGCCTCGTCGATGGCCATCTGGCGCAGCACGGCCCGGGAGCGGTGATCGCCCGGCGGCAGGGTCTGCAGGTGCTCGTTCAGATGCTTGCCCACCTGCTCCTCGGTCGCCGCCACGAAGCCGAGGCTGACGCGATCGCCCACCGCGCCCGCCACGGCGCCCAGCCCGAAGGAAGCGGCATAGAACAGCGGGTTGAGCAGGCTGGTGCGGCCGCCCAGCTCCTGCAAGCGCTCGTCGCACCAGGCCAGGTGATCGATCTCCTCCTGGGCCGAATGCTCCATCTGCTCACGCACCTCGGGCAGCTTGGCGGTGCACCCCTGTCCCTGGTAGAGCGCCTGGGCACACACCTCGCCGGTATGATTGACACGCATCAGCCCCGCCGCATGGCGACGCTCATCCAGCGTCATGGGGTCATCGTCGATATCCGCGGTGACCGGGGAGGGACGCGACGCGCGTGCGGCGTGGGGCACCAGGGTGCGCAGTACGGTATCGAACTGGTGGATCAGCGTATCGGCATGGGTCAGCTTGCGGCTCATGGCACCCTCGTTTCAGCACAGACGAATCAAACCACTGGCCCAACCGAGCCGTCATCGCCCGGAAGTGCCGACTGTCGACCACCGCAAACGCCACCCTGGCGGGTGGCGTTTGCGGGTATGCACCTGATGCGTCGCACGCCTCGACGCGCGCGATTGTCATCGCAGGGCGCCGGCTAGCCAGCCGGCCAAGTAAAGCGTCGACCGCCCATCAGGTGCATATGAATATGATAGACCGTTTGCCCGCCCTGGTCATTGCAGTTCATTACCACACGATACCCATCCTCGGCGAAGCCACGCTCCTTCGCCAGCCGTGCCGCGGTGTACTGCAGCCGGCCGATCAGGCCAGGTCGGTCTCCTCGATATCGTTCAAGGTGGCGATATGCTGCTTGGGAATGATCAGGATGTGGGTGGGCGCCTGGGGGTTGATGTCGTTGAACGCCAGGACATGCTCGTCCTCGAAGACGATATCGGCGGGAATCTCGCGCTGGATGATCTTGCAAAATAAGCAGTCCATCGATGTCATGCTCCTGTCGTCGTGAAGGGGAGAGCCACGCGGCTCATCGAAAGCGCCGCTGGGCAAGCAGGTGGCGCACCAGAGGCGCCAGTATCAGTTCGATGGCCAGCGACATCCTGGCGCCGGGTACGACCAGGGTGTGCGGACGACTCATGAAGGCGTCCTGGATCATTGCCAGCAGCCACGGGAAGTCCACGGTGGAGGGGTCGCGGAAACGGATCACCACAAAGGACTCCGCGTCGTTGGGGATATCCTGCACCTCGAAGGGGTTGGAGGTATCCACCGTGGGCACGCGCTGGAAGTTGATATGGGTACGGGAGAACTGCGGCTGGATGTAGCGCACGTAGTCGCCCATGCGGCCCAGGATGGTATCGATCACCGCCTCCTGGGAGTAGCCGCGCATCTTGATGTCGCGATCGATCTTCTGGATCCACTCCAGGTTCATGGTCGGCGCCACACCCACCAGCAGGTCCACGTGCCGGGCAATATCATGCTCGGCGGTCACCAGGCCACCATGCAGTCCTTCGTAGAAGAGCAGGTCGGTACCACAGGGCAGCGGCTGCCACTCGGTGAAGGTGCCGACCCGATAGCCGGCCTCGATCATCTGCTTGTCTTCGGCATGGATGTAGTGACGAAAGGTCCCGGTACCATGCTCGCCATACTCCAGGAAGAGCGTCTCGAGCCGGTCCAGCAGGTTGGCTTCCACGGCAAAGTGGGACAGCTCGTCCTTGCGTTCGGGCTCTTCCCGGAAGATACGCGCCAGCTCGTCCCGGGTGTAGCGGTGAAAGGCATCGCCATCGACGATGGCCGCATGCACGTCCTCCCTGGCGAACATCCGCTCGAAGGTTCGCTTTACCGTCGTCGTGCCGGCCCCTGAGGAGCCGGTCACGGCTATGATCGGATACTCGCGCGACATCAGGCGCTCTCCGCCCCGGTGATGGCCTGGTTGACGGCATCGGGTATCGCGACGCTACGCCCCAGGGCAGGGTCGACCAGCACAAGGTTGAGGCGAGCGGTAGCCACCGGCCGTCCGCCTTCGGCATGGCAAATGCGATGATAGACGACGATTGCCTTGCCGGTCGGCGCCGGATGGCAGTCTCCACCACCAGGCGTCGGGCCAGCGCGCTTCGGACTGATATTGCACGGCCAGGTCGGCCACCACGCTGGGATATCCGCCCATGTCCCATTCAGTGAGCCCGAGTGCGCCGAACGCCTGAATTCGCGCTTCGTGGAGCAGCGATATCAGGGTGTCATGGCCAAGATGACGGCCATAGTTCATGTCGGTAATGCGCACCGACAATGGCTGACGGTGCACGATAGCCGCTTCGGGAAATTCCAGCTTGATGCGGTCCATCCTCACTCCTGCTTGTTGTTGTCGGTCAGTACAGACTCGCGGCGATCATCCTGCCTGCTGCTCACGGGCAATCGCCCGGTGTGCAATATCGCGGCGATAGTGGATATCGGGCCAGCGAATGGCGTCAACGCCCTCATAGGCCAGGTCTCGCGCCCGGGACACGCCCTCGCCCAGGGCCGTGACACAGAGTACACGCCCACCGGCGGTGACCACCTGCCCCTGGTCGTTGTCGGCGGTGCCGGCATGGAACACCTTGCAGCCGGTGCCTTCCGCCGCGTCGAGCCCCTCGATGACATCGCCCTTGCGGTAGTCGTCCGGGTAGCCACCGGCAGCCAGCACCACCCCTACAGCGGCACGGCTGTCCCAGTCGCAGGTCTGCCCCGCCAACTCCCCGCTCGCCCCGGCCAGGCAGAGCTCGGCCAGGTCGGACTGCAGGCGCAGCATGATCGGCTGGGTTTCCGGGTCGCCAAAGCGACAGTTGTATTCGATGACTCTGGGGTTGCCTTCGGCATCGATCATCAGCCCCGCATAGAGAAAACCGCTGTAGGGATGCCCCTCCGCCGCCATACCGTGCACCGTCGGCATGATCACCTCTTGCATGATCCGCTCATATACCGCCTCGGTCACCACCGGCGCCGGCGAGTAGGCACCCATGCCACCGGTATTGGGCCCTTCGTCGCCATCCAGCGCCCGCTTGTGGTCCTGGCTGGTGGCCATGGGTAGTACGTTCTTGCCATCGACCATGACGATGAAACTTGCCTCCTCCCCCTCGAGGAACTCCTCGATCACCACCCGGGCCCCGGCGTCGCCGAAGGCGTTGGCCTCCAGCATGTCTCGAACGGCCGTTTCCGCTTCCCCCAGGGTCATGGCGACGATGACACCCTTGCCCGCCGCCAGGCCATCTGCCTTGATCACGATGGGCGCGCCCTGCTCGGCCAGATAGCCAAGGGCAGGCTCGACCTCGGTGAAGGTCCGATAGGCGGCGGTAGGAATGGCGTGACGTGCCAGAAAGTCCTTGGTGAAGGACTTCGACCCCTCCAGCTGGGCCGCTCCGGCGGTAGGACCGAAAATAGCCAGCCCCGCCCCGCGAAAGCGATCGACGACGCCCGCGACCAGCGGTGCCTCCGGGCCGACAATGGTCAGGCCGATGGCTTCCTCTTCGGCAAACGCGACCAGCCCATCCAGGTCAGCCCCATCGATGGCGACATTGACCACGCCCGCCTCACGGGCAGTGCCGGCATTACCGGGCGCCACGAATACGCGTTCGACACGAGGCGATCGGGCGACCTTCCAGGCCAAGGCATGTTCGCGGCCACCGCCGCCGATGATCAGAACCTTCATCCGCTAGACTACCTATCTCTGACTGGGTGAAACCGGGCTTTGACGAGACCTGGCCGGACTGAAGCCAGGGCCTCGAAAAAAACGGGTGTGGAAACATCGCGGCATTATGTCAGAAAGCCACCGTCGACGCGCCCCACTCAGGACTTCTTGGGATCGTCGTCCTGCTCATCGGGCTTGCCATCATCATTGGCCTGATCATTGGCCTGACCCTGGCCGATGGTCTTCTGCCAGAAGCGCATGTTCTCTTCTGCCATCTCGCGCATCAGCTCCATGGGCGAATGGCGCATGGCCTGTTGCCACTGGTCCTTCATGCGTTTCTGCTGCTCGAGCATCAGCTGCGTGCCCTGCTCCAGGTAGCGAGCCAGGGGGAGTGGCTGCGCCATGTCGTAGACGCGGATGAACTGGGCCAGCAGGTCGTTGGAGAAAACTTCAGAGTCACCATCCGCCTGCTCCTGCTCGATGATGATCGACAGCAGGATGGTGCGGGTCAGGTCCTCACCGCTCTTGGCGTCCTCGACCCGGAACGGCTCTTCGTCGAGGATCAGGCGACGCAGGTCCTCGAGCGTCACATAGCGGCTCTGTTGGGTATCATAGAGCCTACGGTTGGCATACTTGCGAATCACGCGCACGGTGGCACTCCTTGTCATGAA
>NZ_AZQX01000090.1:0-9454 GCF_000568385.1 Halomonas sp. BC04 | reverse complement strand
CCTGCACCTTGGTGGTCATGCCACCGCGCCCCAGTGCGCCGCCACTCCCCGCCATGGCCGCCAGCGACGGATCGCCGGCACGCCCTTCATGGATCAGCCGGGCATCGGGGTTGTGGCGCGGATCGGTGTCGAAGAGCCCCTCCTGGTCGGTAAGAATCACCAACGCATCGGCTTCCAGCAAGTTGGCCACCAGGGCGCCCAGGGTGTCGTTGTCGCCGAAGCGGATCTCGTCGGTGACCACGGTATCGTTCTCGTTCACCACCGGCACCACCCGCAGGTCGACCAGGGTGCGCAACGCCGAACGAGCGTTGAGGTAGCGCTTGCGGTTGGAGAGGTCGTCGTGGGTCAGCAGCACCTGGGCGGTGAGCAGGTCGTGCCGGGCGAAATGGTGCTCATAGCACTGGGTCAGACCATTCTGGCCCACTGCGGCGGCGGCCTGCAGCTCATGCACCGCCGAAGGGCGCACCTGCCAGCCCAGCCGCACCATGCCGGCGGCCACGGCGCCGGAGGAGACCAGCACCACTTCAATGCCACGCTTGTGCAGCGCGGCAATCTGGTCCACCCAGCCGCCGATGGCAGGTTCGTCGAGGCCGCGACCGTCATTGGTCAGCAGCGCGCTGCCGATCTTCACCACCACCCGGCGAGCGCCTCGCAGCGCATCGCGTCCCGGAACCCGCTCGCTCACACCCTGCTCTCCCATCCAGCGAAATCAACCGCTTCAGCGCAGCCAGTTGTTACCTCAAGGAGCGTATTCGACTTCGACGTCGAAATCATCGTCGTCAAAGTCGTCATCGTCGTCCTTGCGCTTGCGACGCCGACCCAGGCGCGCCTCGGTGCGCGCCACGGACTCGGCCTCCATGCGCTCACGCATCCGGCGCTCGCGCTCCGCGGCCTCTTCGTCCTCGTTCTCGAGGCGGCGCCGCTCGGTCAGCCAGCGATGCGCCGCCTGTACCAGGGCATCGGTGCCCTCGCCGCTGATGGCAGAGATGCGATACACCGGCCCTTCCCAGGCAAGGCCCTCGACGATGGCGGCCACCCGCGACTCGCGCTCCTCCTCGGGCACCAGGTCGAGCTTGTTGATCACCAGCCAGCGTGGCAACTCGGCAAGGGCCGGCGAGAACTGGCCCAGCTCGTGAATGATCGCCTCAGCGGCCTCCACCGGGTCGGATTCGTCGAAGGGCGCCATGTCGACCACATGAAAGAGCAGCCGGGTACGCGTCAGGTGCTTGAGGAAACGCAGCCCCAGCCCGGCACCGTCGGACGCTCCTTCGATCAACCCCGGTATATCAGCCATCACGAAGTGCTCGTGCATGCCGAGCTTCACCACCCCCAGGTTGGGCACCAGGGTGGTGAAGGGGTAGTCGGCCACCTTGGGCTTGGCGGCGGAGACAGAACGAATCAGCGTCGACTTGCCGGCGTTGGGCATGCCCAGCAGGCCTACGTCGGCCATCACCTTCATCTCCAGGCGCAGGTTGCGCCGTTCACCCTCGGTGCCCAGCGTGGTCTTGCGCGGGGCCCGGTTGGTGGAGGACTTGAAGTGGATGTTGCCAAGTCCGCGGCGCCCGCCCTGGGCCACCAGCACCTGCTGGCCAATCTCGGTGATATCGACGATCACTTCGAGCGTGTCCTCGTCGATGACGGTGGTGCCGACCGGCACCTTGACCACCAGGTCGTCACCGGCGCGGCCGCTCATCTGCCGTCCCTGGCCGGGCCGACCGTTCTCGGCCTGGTAGAAACGCTGGAACTTGAAGTCGATGAGGGTATTGAGCGAGTCGTCACCCACCAGGTAGACGCTACCGCCATGCCCGCCGTCGCCGCCATCGGGGCCACCCTTGGGCACGTATTTCTCGCGGCGGAAGCTGAGGCAGCCACTGCCACCCCTGCCTGCCTCCACGATGATCGAGGCTTCGTCGACGAACTGCATTGCTACTCTCCCGACGGTATCCACCGTCATGATACAAGAAGGCCCCGCCTTGGCGGGGCCCTCCTACTACCGGTTCGCGCGCTCTCAGGCAGAGACGACGCTGACGAACTTGCGGTTCTTCGGACCCTTGGTCTCGAACTTGACCACACCGTCGCCCAGGGCGAACAGGGTATGGTCGCGGCCGAGGCCGACACCGGTGCCAGCGTGGAACTTGGTGCCACGCTGACGGACGATGATGTTGCCGGCGGTCACGACCTGACCACCGAACAGCTTGACGCCAAGCGTTTGGATTCTGAATCGCGGCCGTTACGGGTAGAGCCGGCTGCCTTCTTATGAGCCATTGCAAAGTCCTCGCTCGTTCAGGGGGTTACCGCTTACGCGGAGATCCCGGTGATCTTGACTTCAGTAAACCACTGACGGTGGCCCTGACGCTTCATGCTGTGCTTCCGGCGACGGAACTTGATGATGCGGATCTTCTCGCCACGGCCGTGGGAAACGATCTCGGCAGCCACCTTGGCACCGTCAACCAGCGGCGCACCAACCGTGACGTCGTCACCATCGGCTACCAGCAGGACCTGGTCGAACTCGACGGTTTCGCCGGTCGGCACTTCCAGCTTCTCGAGCTTGAGAGTCTGGCCTTCCTGAACGCGGTACTGCTTGCCACCGCTCTTGATTACTGCGTACATGTGCGTGTCTCTCCAGAACTCATCGGGGTTGGCTCTTCGTCGGCCTGCTTCGAGTGGCGCCCCTTTTGGCAGCCATCTGGCAGGGAGCGTGATGAGTGGGCCGCGTATTATAACGACACCCCCCAAGCCATTCAAGCCACATCTTGCCTACCTCCCGCGTCCCGTCATGGGCAGGCTTGACGCCGCTTGACGCCCTTCGGGGGCCCCATAGCATGACCCGCAACCCAAGGCCACCGGGCAATGCCTCCGGCTTGCCGGCCCCACTGCCTGATGACAACGAATCCATGCCAGCCAACGTCTCTTCGAATTCATCTGCCAGCACCACCCCGGCCTCGCCGCTACACGCCGCGGTTGCCGATGACTTTGCCGCCGTCAACAGCACCATCATGTCCCAGCTGGCCTCGCGGGTTCCGCTGGTGGAGACCATCGGGCAGTACATCATTGCCAGCGGCGGCAAGCGGCTGCGTCCATTGCTGGTACTGCTGGCGGCACGCTCGCTGGGCTACCAGGGCGACAAGCATATCTCCCTGGCCACCCTGATCGAGTTCATGCACACCTCGACGCTGCTGCATGACGACGTGGTGGATGACTCCCATATGCGCCGAGGCCGCGCCACCGCCAACGACGCCTGGGGCAATGCGCCTTCGGTGCTGGTGGGCGACTATCTCTACTCCCGCTCCTTCCAGATGATGGTGGAGATCGGTTCACTGCGGATCATGGACGTGCTGTCGGGCGCCACCTGCGTGATTGCCGAGGGCGAGGTGCAGCAGCTCACCAACGTGGGCAATCCCGATATCGACGAGGCCACCTACTTCGAGACCATCCTGGGCAAGACCGCCATGCTGTTCGAGGCGGCGTCGCACAGCGGCGCGATCCTCGCCGAGGCGACCCCGCAGCAGGAGGCGGCACTGCAGTACTACGGCCGCTACCTGGGGCTCGCCTTCCAGCTCATCGACGACCTGCTCGACTATCAGGGCGATGCCACCGCCATGGGCAAGAACGTGGGCGATGACCTGGCCGAAGGCAAGCCCACCCTGCCCCTGATACAGGCCATGTCAGCCGGCACCCCCGAGCAGACCAGGCTGATTCGCCAGGCGATCCGCCAGGGTGGCCTCGATCACCTGGACGGCGTGCTGGCCATCGTGCGCGACACCGGGGCGCTGGACTACACCCGCGCCCGTGCCGAAGAGATGGCTGCCAAGGCCCTGGAGCAGCTGGATCTTCTGCCGCCAGCCGCTACCGGGACAGCATGGCCGAACTGGCCCGCATGGCGGTGGACCGGGAGGCCTGAGACAGCGCCACCGGAGGCTTGCAAGCCCAAGGCAATTGCGTATAATGCCGATCTCGTCAGGCGCCCAGGCGCCTGACGGCACAGTGAAAACTGGCAGAAATCGGAGTATAGCTCAGCTTGGTAGAGCGCTGCCTTCGGGAGGCAGAGGTCGTAGGTTCGAATCCTGCTACTCCGACCAGAGAATTCAGTAAAAACCGCCACTTACGGATCATTCCGAGTGGCGGTTTTTCGTTGCGCTCTGCTCTAGGTAGCAAATAGGTAACAAGCAGCGAAACCTACCGTCTGTCGCGGCCATCCCATACGATACGTCTCAAGATCCCTCGCCTTGATTGTATGAGTTCCTCGCCCGCTTTGGGTGACCGTCGCGGAATGGATCGACTGGCCCCCACCTCTCCAGCGGCCAACCGGCAGGATGCCGCAAGCCTATCTAGCACAGTCAAGTAAGTGTTGAATGCCAGACCGAAGGTGATGGTCTGATCCCGACCATGGATCACCGAGGAAACAGAGAGCCATGACCTCAATCGCGGATAGCAATGACATCGAGCGTGCGCTGCTGGAACTCTTGGGCGGAGCCTACGGCGCCAGGACAGATGCACTGATCCGCGACGGCATCTCGCTGTCCGCTCTCGACAGGATCAGCTAGTTCGGTCTGAACCCGATCGATATCGGCATCATTAGCCAAAGCGCACTCCGGCACCGACGCACCCAAGGGAAAACGCTCACCATGCGCGAAGGAGACCGCCTGTACCGTGTCGGCCTGCTTGCTCTGGAGGCTGAAGCGCTATTTGGCAGCCGTTAGAAAACAGTCACTTGGTTGCTTAAGCGGCGACAAACCCTGGCTGGTCAAAGTGCGTTGCAAGCGGCTTTCACGACCCCCGGCTTCCTGGCGGCGGCGGAGTTACTCGGTCAGGAGCTTGGGTTCTCCCGAGAGACGCTGTACCGACACCTTCTCCAGGGTGAGTTGCGCCAGGATGGAATGGAGCTGCTTTCCCATATACGTGGTAAGCAGCGGATCATCCAAAACCAGCGAGCCTCCGAGAAAATTGGTAAGGCTCGCGTATGGCTAAACTTCTTTAAGCGCCCTTATAGTGCGGCTTGCGTTTTTCCAGGAACGCTGCCATGCCTTCTTTTTTATCTTGGGTGGCAAAAAGGAGCTGCACGGCTTTACGCTCTAAAGCCAAGGCGGACCCCAGCGGGGCATCTGCCCCGTACAAGATAGCCTCCTTGATCTGCGCCAGGGCAATAGGCGGCAGTTCGGCGATATGCTCGGCCATCGCTAGAGCTTCCTTCATCACTTCGTCATCTTCGACCAGCTTGCTGATTAGGCCCATTTCGTAGGCCTCCTCGGCGCGGATGATCTCGCCAGTCAAACACATCCGCATAGCGCGGTACTTACCCACCGCCCGTACCAGACGCTGGGTGCCACCAGCTCCTGGCATGATGCCAACCTTGGCCTCCGGCTGACCAAAACGAGCGCCGCGCCCAGCGATGATGATGTCGGCGAGCATGGCCAGCTCCATCCCCCCGCCGAGGGCGAAGCCATTGACCGCTGCGATTACCGGCACTGGGCAGTCCCCCACCGCGCCCCAGAGGCGCTCGGTGTGGCGGTGGTAAAACTCTACCGCGTCGATTTGCGACATGTCCTTGATGTCGGCGCCGGCGGCGAAGCTCTCCTCGTTCCCGGTGAGAATGACGCAGCGCAGCTCCCTATCGTCGACCAGGCTGCGAAAGATCTCGGCTAGCTGCTGGCGCACGGTAAGATTTAGCGCGTTACGGACTTCAGGCCGGTTGAGCCGGACGATGGCAATGGCTGGGCTGACACGCTCCAACAGAACCTGCTTGGGTGACTCGCTCATAGTTACCTCACTCTCTCGATGACCATGGCGATACCCTGACCGACGCCGATGCACATGGTGCACAGCGCCTTGTCCATGGACCGCTCCTGCAATTCTTTGGCCGCAGTCAGGACGAGCCGAGCGCCCGACATGCCCAGCGGGTGGCCTAGGGCGATGCCCCCGCCGTTGGGATTGACATGTTCGGCATCATCCGGAAGCCCTAGCTCACGAAGCACTGCCAAAGCTTGTGCGGCAAAGGCTTCGTTCAACTCCACCAGATCGATATCGCCGATCCCTAGGCCCAGGCGGTCGAGCAGCTTCTGGCTGGCCGGTGCCGGGCCGATACCCATGATGCGCGGTGGTACGCCGGCAGTAGCCATCCCCCGTACCCGAGCTAAGGGCTGCAAGCCATAGCGCTCCACCGCCTCGGCCGAGGCAATAAGCAGTGCCGCAGCGCCGTCGTTGACGCCTGAAGCGTTGCCGGCGGTCACCGAGCCATCCGCACGGAACGGCGTCGCCAGGCTGGCGAGCTTCTCCAGCGTAGTCTCGCGTGGATGCTCATCCACGCTAACCTGCACCGGATCGCCCTTGCGCTGCGGGATCTCTACCGGGGTGATTTCTCGCCCTAGCCGGCCGCTACGCTGGGCGACAGCAGCCCGTTGCTGACTGCGCAGGGCGAAAGCGTCCTGGTCTTCGCGGCTGATGCCAAACTCGGTGGCCACGTTTTCAGCCGTCTCCGGCATGGAATCGATGCCGTACTGGGCCTTAAGCAGTGGGTTGACTAAACGCCACCCAATAGTGGTGTCGAAGATCTCGGCTTGGCGCGAATAGGCTGAAGAAGCCTTGCCCATCACGAAGGGGGCGCGGGTCATGGACTCTACGCCGCCGGCCACGATTACCTCTGCCTCGCCGGTACGAATAGCGCGGGCGGCCATGCCCACCGCGTCCATCCCCGAGCCGCAGAGACGGTTCACGGTAGTGCCAGGAACCGTGTCAGGGAGGCCACCGAGCAACACCGCCATGCGGGCGACGTTACGGTTGTCCTCTCCAGCCTGGTTCGCGCAGCCGAGGATGACGTCCTCCACTGCCTCCGCTGGCAGGCCAGGGACCTGCTCCATCAGGCCCGCAGCACGTGGCCGGCCATATCGTCTGGGCGCACTGCCGCCAGGGCACCACCGTATCGACCGATGGGCGTGCGCGTGCCGGCGCAGATATAGGCGTCTCTCATAGTGCCTCCTATAGCGGGCAGTCCTTGTCGAAGTCAGGCTTGCGTTTCTCGCGCAGTGACTTCAGCCCTTCCTGCACGTCAGGGCCGTTGAAGCCCATGAACTCCAGAGCCAGCGAGGTATCGAAGGTCGGGCCGGCCATGCGCAGCCAGTTGTTGAGTGCATACTTGGTCCAGCGGATCGCCGTAGGCGAGCCGGCTGCGAGCTTCTTCGCCACCTCCAGAGCCCTGTCGTGCAGTTCGTCCTGTTCGGTGACCAACGAGATCAGCCCGATACGCTCGGCCTCTTCACCGCTCACTGGCTCGCACATCATCAGGTAATACTTCGCTTTGGCCAGGCCACACAGCAGCGGCCAAACGATAGCGGCGTGATCGCCGGCAGCAACACCTAGGCGGGTGTGGCCATCGATAATGCGGGCATTGCGGGAGGCGATGGAAACGTCAGCCAGTAGACCAGCTACCAGGCCCGCGCCTACCGCCGGACCGTCCATTGCCGAAACCACAGGCTTCGAACAATTGACCAGGTTGTAGACGAGATCACGAGCCTCCTTCCAGACTCGGGTCAACGTGTTGAAGTCCTTACTCATCTCCTCGACTAGATCTAGGTCACCACCTGATGAAAACGCCTCGCCGGCGCCGCATATGATTACGGCACTGATGTCCGGATCAGCGTCGATGTCGCGCCAGATGCGTACCAACTCCCCATGCATGACGCTATCGGCCGAGTTCAGCCTGCCTGGGTTGTCCATGGTTATCCGCAGGACGCGCTCTGCAGGACGGTCGAACTTCAGGCGCTGATAGTCTGAGTAGCGCTCGCTCATATCTTTTTCTCCCGGTCTTTCCAGTAGTTTTCGCGTAAGACGTTCTTTTGTATCTTACCAATGGGGGTTTTAGGGAAACTGTCGACGAACTTCACCAACCGCGGACGCTTGAAGCGGGCGAGACGATGGGCACACAGATCGACCAGCTCCTTCTCCTTGACTTCGGCACCGGGTTTGACCAAGACATAGGCCGCCGGAACCTCACCCCACTTATCGTCGGGGATACCAAACACTGCGCACTCCGCCACAGCGGGGTGCTCATAGATGGCGTTCTCGATCTCTTTGGGGTAGATGTTCTCACCGCCGGAGATGATCATGTCCTTAGCGCGATCGACCAAAGTGACGAAGCCATCTTCGTCCATCACACCAAGATCTCCGGTCAAAGCCCAGCCGTTGCGCCAGAAGGCAGCGGTCTGATCGGGATCCTTGTAGTATTCGAGCATCACGTTATCGCCACGAGAAGCGATCTCGCCCACTTCGCCGGGGCCGACAGGGTTACCGTCAGAATCAAGCAGAGCGAGGTCCACGTTGTAAGCCTGCCGGCCGATCGATCCCAGCTTCTCAGGCAGGTACCAGGGGCGCAGAGCGGTAAGCACTCCCATCTCCGACTGACCATAGGTCTGGATCATTTCCACCTTGGGCAGTTGCTTAAGCATTGACTGCTGAACCCAGTCCGGCATTGGGGCGCCGGCGAAAGAGAGCTTGCGCCAACTCTCATAGGGGGCAGCGTCAAAGTCGGGGTCCTTCATGATCATTGATACCTGGGTGGGCACCATGAACGCCGCTGTCATTTGGGTATCGCGAACCATGCTGGCGAAGTCGGGCACGCTCCATTGACTCAAGAAGGTACAAGTGGCACCGGCCAGGACCGCCGGTTGGAACATGATGTTGAGGGCCGCGACATGGAACAGAGGCGTAACGATGCCAACCACGTCGCGCTCATCGAGGGCCTCTTCCATCATCACCGTATGGGCGGTGACAGCACGGTTACGGTGGCTACAGAGCACACCCTTGGGACGGCCAGTAGTCCCACCGGTATACGTCATGCAGAAGGGGTCGTCCTCGTTGATCTCCACCTGCGGATAATTTTCTGAGCCCTCGGCGATAAAGGCATAGAAAAGCGGATTTTCGCCGTCTTCGCCAAGACGGACCACCTGCTTGAGCTTGGGAAGGCGATCGCAAACGGCATCGACTTTCTCGGCGAATATATCCTCGTAGAAGAGCAGCTCCACATCGGCCTTGTCCAAAACGTAAGCCAGTTCATCAGGTGCATATAGCACAGAAATATTCACGAGCACGGTGCCGGCTCGTGCCGAACCGAAGAAGGCAATACCGTATTCGGTGCGGTTACGGCTCAGAATGCCGACCTTCGACCCCTTCTCAAAGCCGGAGTCGATCAGAGTATTGGCGAGCCGATTGGCCGCACGGTCCAGCTCGCGATATTTGAGTTCTGTGCCTTGCCAGAGGATGGCCGGCTTGTTTGGGAAGCGCTCGGCAGCGCGACGCAGCATGTCCCCGGTAAGCATCAATAGATCCTCTTTGATTTTTTCATCGAGAGCCGAGAGCCTCGCTGTCGGCGGTCAACTTTTGCTAATCTTATAGCATGTGAGCAAAAACAATTTCCGCACACCGGAATACTGGGAGAGCCAAAATGTCACGTGAGGACCGTCAG
>NZ_AZQX01000089.1:0-9673 GCF_000568385.1 Halomonas sp. BC04 | reverse complement strand
TGCCATGACAAGCGACTACCGCACTGTAGGAGTATCTTCAGATCACGACTGGAGGCCGAAGGCTCCCGGCGGTGTTGCCAACCCTCGCGAACGTCACTGGCGTTTCAGCCTCCGCCAAGGCGCCTGGCGGCGCCAGTCGCGATGGGAACTCGGGGCGCCGAACCGAGCGCTCCAACAGCTGCCTTTTCCACTGACGGTGCCACGCCGCTGGAGGAGTGGCTTCAGCTCCGGTCCGAGGAATCGGTTGTGTCCGGTTCCAGTGACCTGAGAAGGCCGCGCAGCAGCGAGAGCTCCTTGCGGCTGGGCTGGGCCCGGGCGAACAGGGCCTGAAGCTGGGTTTCGGTACGGGCATGGGGTTGGGTGAGAAAACCGCTGTGCCGCATGACACGGCCCAGGTGTTCGTGGAAATGTTGCAGCTGCTCGCGGGTGGGCTGGCGCTCCTCGCTGGGGCGGGGATGCCGGTAGCCGCTGTCGGGCTGCCTGCGCCATGCCTTGAACGCCTCGTAGGCCAGCACCTGGACCGCCTGGGCGAGATTGAGGATGCCGTAGTCGGGGTTGGCGGGGATGCTCACCTGGTGACTGCAGCAGCGGATCTCGTCGTTGGTCAGCCCGAAGCGCTCCCGGCCGAAGACCAGGGACACCGGATCGTCGGCGTTGGCGATCAGTTCGCGTGCCATCGACTCCGGTTCATCAAAGTGTGGCAGCGGCAGGCTGCGCAGCCTTGCGCTGGCCCCGACCACCTGGACGCAATCATTGACCGCTTCGGCCAGTGAGCCCACCACCCGGGCATTGTCGATCACGTCCTCGGCACCGGCGGCCAGGCGCGAGGCCTCGGGGTCCGGAAAGCAGCGTGGATTGACCAGTACCAGGTCGGTCAGGCCCATGGTCTTCATGGCCCGTGCCGAGGCGCCGATATTACCGGGGTGGAAGGTCTGGACCAGCACAATACGAATGTTGGCAAGCATGAGAGTGGCCGCGGAAATGGGAAATCGGAAAACGGCGATAGTACCAAAAAAACAAGCCCCGCACGGGGCGGGGCTTGCTCGGTCTTGCAGGCCGGAAAGGCCTTTAAGGTGGGGCTGCTTACATCATGCCGTTCTATCATACCCCAACTGCTTGAAACCATTGACCTTCAATGGGTTGTGGCTACAATGCTTCCTACATTCCTTCCTACATGACGTGCCGCCCATGCCATCAGCCGACCGTAAGCATCTCAAGCTGCGTCACAACACATGGTACTTCCAGAAGCGAGTCCCGAAGGCGCTGAAGCACCAATTTCCCGACCGGGACATTATCGAGCAGTCGCTTGAGACTGGTGACATCAGGGAGGCCCGAGAGAAGCGAGATATCATCCTTGGTCAGCTTCGTCAGCGAGAGCACCTGCTGAAAGTGCAGTCCCAGCCACGCCAACGTTTTCTTAGTTACGTCGAGAAACTCAGCAAGATTGTGGTGGACGAGCCCTTCGTCGGCTCTGATATGGAATGGCATGAAATTCTTGACCCTGAGACAGCCAAGAAAACTAATGACCCCGAGTATATCGAAGCTTTCAAGACTGTGATGCGGGGTGCGCGGGAAAGCGACAAGTACGGCACCACTTTGAAGGAAGTGCTTGATCACTTCGTTCAGATCAGTGAGAGGGATGAGCTTCACACGGAAGGCACTCGTGGTCGCTTCAAGAAGACCGTAGTCTTGTTCCTTCGGTACTTGAATGTAGATGACCTCCAGATGAAAGACATTGAGCGGTCAAAAGTCTTCGACTTCATTGACCACAGCCGTGAGAAAGTGTCTGGAGCCACAGTCCAAGGACACATCTCCCGTTTAAAAAATCTCTGGGATTATGCATATACCAGAGCCTGGGTCTCTGCTGACAACCCCTTCGAGAAGCACAAGATCAACACCACCAAGGGTCGGCAGAAGAAACAGCCCTTCACCACCAAGGAGCTGAGTATGTTGCTGGATGTCATGAAGCGCCAGCCTCACTCCATGCAGCTCCTTACCCACCTGGGACTCTACACCGGAGCGAGGATCAGTGAGCTGGTAGGGCTGAGGCTTTCAGATCTCAAGGAAGAGGAGGGGGTCTGGATGATGGGGATTGCTGTCCAAGATGATGGCAAGACCGACGCAGCTACTCGGTGGATACCGGTCCCTGAGCTTTGCCATGGGGACATGAAGCAGTCCCTGGTGAAGGCCCGTGAGGTAGGAGCCGAGCATTTGTTCCACGACCTCATCAGCATCAGGCCTGATGGGCGCTATGCCTACGCTGCCACGAAGCGGTTTGGTGAGATCAAGCGCCAGCATGTCACCGAGCGCCAGGACAAGGGATTCCATTCGTTTCGGGTAATGATGGCCACGGCTTTGCAGCAAGCCAACGTATCGGAATTGGAGGCTGCATACCTGCTCGGCCATAGCCGAAAAGGGCTGACCATGAGCTACGGCTACTACAGTAAAGGTTACGACCCCGGTCGTCTGTTATCGGCTCAGAGAAAGGCAGTGGGAGTTATCGATCAGTGGTTGAAGGGGTAGGGCGGGAGTGGTCTGTCGAGGGTAGGTGACTCTTCGCTGCGGGGGTATGCCCGATTAGTGAACAGTATTGGATGACCAAAACCAGACGCCCCGGCTCACCGCTGGGGCAGCGCCGACAACTGGGAGAACTCTGTGATCAATGTATTGAGCAGCACCAACACTCTCACCAGGTCCAGCCAAGAGATCGCCGAGCTGGTCGAGTCCCACCACGACAACGCGAAGACCGCCATCAAGATGCTCGCTGACAAAGGCTTGGGACTTTACTGCGGCTCAGGAGAAGGCCACTGGAGGCCACCCTGCAACCGTCTACCACGTTAACCAGCGGGACAGCTATGTGATCGTCGCCCAGCTCTGCCCCGAGTTCACCGCTCGCTTGGTGGACCGCTGGCAGGAGCTGGAAGCCCAGGTCGTCAAGCCGGTGGCCTTGCCCACTGACTATCTGTCCGCCCTCAAGGCACTGGTCGCCTCCGAGGAAGAGAAGCAGCACCTGCTCACCACCAGCAAGGAGATGCAACTAGTGACGATGCAGTATTAAGGTTTTCTAATTATCCCTCCCCTATGGAAGGACAGCCGTCTCACGAGCTGTGGTAGGTCCGCAGAGTCAGGAGAGACCAACCTTACCACCTTAACTTCAACACCCTGAACGTCCGTGTGATCGTGATGATCAGCCCTGGTTCGTGGCGGTTAATGACTGCAGTGTCTTGGGCCTCACCAACACCAGCATGGTGATGAGTAACCTCGAATCCAGGCACAAACATCAGTTCAACTTAGGTTTGCCGGGACGCGCTACTTGGATAGTCAACGAGCGAGGTCTCTACGAGCTGTTGCTCCAGTCCCGCAAGCCTGAAGCCCGCGAGTTCAAGCGGTGGGTCACCTGCACTGTGCTTCCAACCATCCGCAAGGGCGGTGCCTATGTGATGGGTGAGGAGAAGGTGACTACCAGGGCTGTTCGAGGAGGGACTGGGAGAACGAAATGACCAACCAAGCACTCAACATCGTCGAGACCACCATCAAGCAAGACGCCGAGGGACGCTATCCTGAACGACCTGCATAAGGCTGCGGAGGGTAAGTTAAGCACAAACCCGCAAAGTGGCTGCAACTTCAGCAGACCTCAGAGATCATTAGCGAACTGGAAAAGGATGGAATCCCATCAATCGCCAAAGTGGTGGGGCGCAACGGTGGCACCTTTGTAAGCAAGCAGCTGGTCTACGCCTACGCCATGTGGGTAAGCCCCAAGTTCCACCTCAATGCCACCCGTGCTGACGACACGCTGCAGACCCAAGGCATCGCTGTGGCTGATCACGCTGCGGACGATCTGCTGATCAACCAGATTGACGCGCTACACCTACTTCGAGAAGGTACTGGCTCATGCCCAGCAGCTACAAGCTGAGATATGGCCTCATCTGAGAGAGAAGAGATCCCCAAAGCCCTGATGATCCCTTCTCGTGTATCAGGAGCTACTCCGCTGCTCTGCGCGACTGCATCGCCATTCAGTGGATGAAGCTGGAGAACAGGCAGCAACCCCCGATACCGACCATGCTCACCAATAACCCATCTCACCTCAGGCGCTGAGGTCACGCCAGGAAAATTTCCTCTCTTTCAGTGGCTTACGATTGGTGTACAGTATTGGAGAATCTACCCTCTCCCACACGCCTCTTCCCACCGGCACATCTCGCCGGTCAATCTGCATCACGAAGGAAAAAACATGACTACTATCACTTCCAAGCCAGCACAACAACTCACTTCCCGTGAAGATCGAGTCCGAGTAACACGGGATAACCTCTATGCTTGCCGCTTCACTATTCCGCACCACCCCGACATTCCCTGTTATTTCAACATGTCATTTGTTTACATGCTCGCGCATTCACCCGAAAGGCAAAGTCCCGTTGATTTCCTTGTCGAGTCGGAATTATTCGACCCGAACAATGATATGGAAAGCCTTGCTGGTGACGAAGACTTTTTTACAGACAAGAGCGGTTTTGTATGGGCCGAACATGGAATAGTTGAGGAGTATGTTGAGTGGCTACAGCTTGATATTTTCAGTGATGGCATGGCGGTACGTTCTGGTGTGCTCGTCATGACTCATCAAAGTGACGAGGCGCGGTATTCACATCCACTCTCCGATAATACGGTTAACGAGCGGCATGTAATTGATCGCCTATCTCGCATTATCGAGCAGCAGAGCCTACTCATTGCACAGATGACCAGCGATCAACGGAGCTAAGCTATTGCAGTCAAGAAAGTCGGATGCGGGCCAAGGACGGCATAGCGCATTTCCCAACAATCGACAGCAAGATCGGCGACGATCGATTAGTGTACTGTTATGGGAAAGAAGGCGCTCACGAGGCACTGGATTCCTAGGGTATCTTTGCGCTCAGGACGGTCTGCCCCTACAGGACGGAGCAATGGCTGTAACCTGACGTTGCTTGCTGGGGAGGTGATGGCCCCCGGTTGAAGCAAGCGACTCACTGACCCAAGTGAGGTGATATTCCTTGGTACTTACGGATGGCGAAGCCATCTCTCAAGATGGTCTTTGATATCTCTTCAAGCAATCTGAGAGAGCTTACTTACCATTACCATCATCACAGATAAACCTAGAAAGATACCTCTAAAGAAGAGGTCTTAAAGTCAGGGCTGGAGTGAATCACTCATCTCAGGCACCACCATTCTTGTCAGTTAATGGTGACGGTGATGATGGTCAGCACTCCCTATACCCTGTCAGATACCAATCCGGCTTTCCCCAAGCCAGTCTTAAAGTAACCCTACCCAGTGACATTCTCGAAGGCGATAGACAGGCAACGGCGTGTGTCCGTTCGCTGGGTCTGTTGCCTGTGGGGACTGTCGCTTTCGACAATGAGGACATACACATGAGTATCACCACCACCCACGCTCGCTCTACACGCTCTATGCCGATGACCCGTGAAGTCACGTCCGACCTCGGAGCGTCCCCCCTGGAAATTCTGACCTCCGTTAAGTCCTTCAGGACGATCCGCTTCTTCTTCTCCAAGAAATGCTTGCTGAAAAATTACGAAGATCAGGTACGGCTCGTGACAATGGTCAATGCCCGTATTGACGAGGCACTGTCAACCTTCGAGGATATCGTTGGCGAGGCTATGGTTCCGGCCTACTTCGCTGCAGTTCTGTTGGGCATCCATGGGCATAGGGTCGAGTCTTTCCATCTGCGCTATTTCACCCGTCCCTCCTGGCAACTCACCATCTACGACCCCCGTGATCTGGTTAAGCTGGTTGAGGCTCTGGAGTCATCAGCAGAAGTTCTCGTAGACGACCCCTGCTTGGGTCCTACAGACATTCACTCTGGCTGTTTTGACGGTGCAATCCCGTTCGATGTCTATGACGAACTCGTGAACGGCACAATGCCTGTGGACCTGTTCCCCAGGCGCGCCTTTGCTCCCCGAAACTGAACTCCCTGACTGAGGCTGCTGGATTGATCAGGACAGCCCCCTCCCTGTCAGCCACATACGCTCAGCCTCACCAGCTGACCAACTGTTGAGCCAAAACACACAGACCGCTTATCGGAATACTTCCTACTTGCCTCACCGGCTGGCCTCGTCGTTGGGCCGGTCTGTGGGTCGGTGGGGAGGTGACTGGTAGGGGGTATTACCCATAAGGAACCAACGACCATGAGTATCTCCATTCGCAAGACCTCTCGCCCTACCTCACAGCGCAACGGGCGATCCATCGTCACCGACATCAACCGCCTTCAGAGGAAGACCCTGACCAGCGCACTCGGTTTCACCGAAGTACAGGCCGACAGGATGATGAAGGTTCGCCGTGTGCTGCCTCTGGTAGACGACCGGCAGAAGCCTTGTATCGATGCCCGGAAGCTCTGGGAGAAGATCGGTCAGCCCCATGGCCGATTCAGGGACTGGGCTGAGGACTCCATCAAGCCGATGATGTGCCCTGAGACTTTCGCGGGAAAAAGCGCGAAAGGGTACAGCGATGAGATTACCCCCTTTTATGAGCAGACCAAGGGCCGACCGAAGACAAACTACCAACTTTCTCGTGACGTTGCCGCTCACGTAGCCATGAGTGCCCGGACACGAGAAGGCCATGAGATCCGTCAATACTTTCTCGACATGGAAGAGGCCATCACCCGTCTTGAACGCTATCAGCCCATCCGTACCGAGCACCTCACCCAGATAGACAATAGCGTGTACCACCTGGCCGTCTCAGAGACTGGCTCGAAGATGCACGCACAGGAGACTGAGCGCTTCCTCAAGGGGATGGTCGCTGAGATTGTGTCAGGTATCAGAGCCAGTGAATGGCGGGTTGCTCTGAACGAGATTCCCGGAGCCAAGGGAAAGGGCATCCGTGATGTCCTTGACGCTGACGACCTCAAGGTCTATCGGGATGCTCTCCAGTTTGCGGCCTCTCTGCTTCAGGCTGGAGTGACCTGCCGAGAACAGATCCAGTCAATGGTCATGCGCGTCCACGGTGGCAAGATCAACCCAGCTAAATACGGGGTTTTTTCCCTAGTTGGGGAGGTGGCTTGACATGGCCATTACCGAGGCTCTCATTCTTGTCGGCCTATGGGCTGCCTGGGCTCCTCTATGGATCGCGGCGAGTGTAGACGACGAAGAGCCAGGTCAAGGGCGAAGGAACCTCCACCATGACACAAACACAATCCAACCCCACTAGCGGTAGCACCCCGAGAGGATGCCCAGGAAGGAAACCCAAGGTAGATCCGCAAGAAGTCATACAGTGGCGTCAGGAGAACAAGGCCAGCGCTAGTGCTACGGCGAAACACTTCGGGGTAAGCGGATCTACGGTTCGTAATATCTGGCGAGAAGCTGGATTGTCCTACACCTCCACAGTTCCTCAGGGGGCAGCGCCACAGATTGACTTGAAGGCTGTCGCCGAATGGCGCAGGGAGCGAGAAGCTCCATCACCGAGACGGCCCGACACTTTGGCATCGCGGAGACGTCAGTGTGGCGGGCTTGTCAGGTTCACGGTGTGGACCTGAGTCATCGGTGGGGATCTGGGCGCTTCCTCCCGCGAAGTGGCTAGCGTTACCGTCCTTGAAAGGCTGGGCTGAACACGTTAACGGGCTATCGCCCTGATGACTGAGAGCGAGAACTGGGAGCGGATTTTTTGTGGTGAAAATTTCTGAGACGACACCCACGGTTTATGCTGCGGCTTTCCCCCCCCCATGCCCCCGGTCGGACACTTCAAAGAGCCATGGGCGCCACCCCATCGCGCATCAAACGAGAGGGATGGGGTGATCGCCAGCAGCAGTAGCTGAGTGGGGGGCGAACTGAGCAGTGAACGAAGGAGAGCAGATGATGAAAGAGCAGCGTCGCTTCTGGCCATGGATCGAGAACCCTCAGTACGCCAAGCCCATCCTCCCCGAGGTCTCCAAGGCCAGGAGTCGACAGTCAGCAGAACCGGCACCAGACAGCCGCCTGAGAATACGAGAGGCTCTGCATGGCCCACAGCGGGTCTACAAAGCGTTTAATGGATTCGGCTAGCCCACGGCTGTCGCCCGCAACAGGACGCCATAGAATGGCTGGAAGCTGTATTGATGATGGCTCATAAGGTGTACCCTGTGAGCCAAGGAAGATGACTGCGCTACGGTATGGGTCAAAACTGTTGTTTTTCTCTGAGCCACCCTGTAGATTGTGAGCCATGACTTATGAGCCACTCGCAGGGAGAAGCCAGCCATGTCCGCCACCATTGCCTATGTCCGCGTCAGCACCGATGATCAGACCACCAGCGCCCAGCGCCATGCCATCGAGAGCCGCTACAAGGTCGCTCGTTGGTTCAGCGATGAGGCAACCTCGGGAGCGATCAAGGCGAAGGACAGGGCAGGGTTCAGCCAGCTTCTGAGCTACGTCAGGGAAGGTGATACCGTGGTGGTCTATGCCATCGACAGGCTGGGTAGGAACACCATCGACGTACTGGAGACGGTCGAGGCGCTCAAAGCCAAGGGCGTAGTAATTCTCTCGATCCGTGAAGGCTTCGACCTTTCTACGCCGATGGGCAAGGCCATGCTGACCATGCTTGCCGCCATGGCTGAGCTGGAACGTTCTAACATCAAGGAGCGGCAACTGGCAGGGCTGGAGCGAGCAAGGTCAGAGGGTAGGAACCTAGGTCGAGAGAAGGTCATTGATGACAAGGCGGTAGCCGACTGGCGTCAGGAGAACAGCGCCAGCATCAAAGCCACTGCAGAGTACTTCGATATCTCGACGGCGTCTGTGAAAAGGGCCTGTCGGCAAGCCAAGGTGGGGGCTTAGTATCAGAAATAATTCGTCGTATCCTTTAAAGTGAATTTTCTACTTTCTTGTCTTGAGAGAGTTAATTATTAACAAATGCCAATTTATTCGCCCACTAAAATTCTCTCTGGTTATTTAATGTTGTCTCGCGGAGAGTCGTCCAAGGCACAAGCGCTACACTTATCAAATATCAGCACCCTGTACCTATAAGGATTCAAGCTCTATATTTTATCGGCTTGAGTCAGGCTAAAAATGTTTATGGAATCTCATGTAATACCATTCGAATATCACTCTTGATATTTTTCTAAATGAGCCTGTAAAGAATTTTCGCATTTACATGCTTCTCTTATGTTTGTACTTTATTCTTTAGTTTTCTAGTCGCCTTCTCCATGGCCGCTCTACTCCTGGGGTAGCCTGACACAAATACTCAGTTAGTTCGTTGTCGACATCAAGAGCAGTCTTTTTAACCTGCCTTCTGTACTCCTTTAATTTTATTATTGTAACATAATGGGCATCACGACCCTTATGCGCTATATCCCCCCTTGATGTAACAAAATCATTGATTGTCTTTTTCCCTAGCGACCACCATGAAGACACTTCATTAACTCCAATAAACTTCTTAAAAAGAGGGTCTAAATTTGTTGATTTAGGGGTATTGAGCCCTTTTATGCAATCAGTAACATGGTTTCTGTAGAGGTCTTTCCATCCTTCTCCAGCAAGCTCCAATGGTTTTAGATCATGTTTTGCCTCCTTGACTGACCGAGCTATTTCTTTCTGAACAGGCTTAGGCAGCCCCTTTGGAGAGTCAAGCTGGTGGGTAAAGTAATCAACCCCTTCCAGAAGCACTTCTTCAATATAAAGCTCCCAAGCTGCACACAGCATAAGAACGCCGCTACGAGTGATATGTCCAAGCCCTC
>NZ_AZQX01000088.1:0-25893 GCF_000568385.1 Halomonas sp. BC04 | reverse complement strand
ACCAGCGGGCGCGCAGCTTCCACGTTGGGGCTCTGGAAGCCCACGTCGTAGATGTGGAAGCCCAGGTGCATGATCTGTCGCTCCAGATGAATGAACGGGAAGGAGCTATCCACCGGCAGGGTCGGCGCCAGCTTGACCACCCCCACCAGCATCAGCGGTGCCACCTCGCCGGCGGCACGGGCGATCGCCAGGATCATGCCGGTCATCATTGCCGGGGTGGCCAGCGGCACCACCACCTTCCACAGCGTTTCCGACTTGGTGGCCCCCAACGCCAGGCTGCCGTGGCGAACCGAAGCGGGGATCCGCGCCAACCCCTCCTCGGTGGAAACGATCACCACCGGCAGAGTGAGCAGGGCCAGGGTCAGCGAGGCCCATATCAGTGCCGGCGAGCCGAAGGTCGGCGACGGCAGCCGCTCGGAATAGAAGAGCAGGTCGATGGAGCCGCCCAGGGTGTAGATGAAGAAGCCCAGGCCGAATACGCCATAGACGATGGAGGGCACACCGGCCAGGTTGTAGACCGAGATACGAATCAGCCGCAGCAGAGGGCCCTGCTTGGCATACTCACGCAGGTAGATGGCAGCCAGCACGCCAAACGGACTGACGATCATCGACATCAGCAGCACCATGGTCACGGTGCCGAAGATCGCCGGGAAGATTCCCCCTGCCGTGTTGGCTTCACGGGGCTCACCGCTGACAAAGGCCCAGAACTGCTGCACATATTCCACTGTCTTGGCGTACAGGGAGAGGCTATTGGGCTGCACGGCCCGCACGATATCGCCGATGCGAATCTGCACTTCCTCACCGCCAACCACCGATGCCACCAGGGTGTCGCGGTAGAGCTCAAGGCGCAGGATGTCGATCTCGCCGCGCAGGGTCTGGAACGCTTCCTGCAGGGCGGCCTGCCGCTCCTGAATCAGACCCAGCTCCGCCTGAAGCGCCTCGGGCTCGATACCGGGGTCACGCTGCAGGGCCCGCTCTCGCAGGCGCAGCGCTTCCATTTCCGAACTGATCACCCCCACGTCGTTGCGCTCGATCCGGCGCAGCTCCCGAAACAGCGTATTGGCGCGCTCGACCCGGAACTGCAGTTCGTCCCACAGCCCTTCGCCCTCGGCCACCACCTCGCCGTCTTCCAACACGCGTACGGCGTAACCATAGAAATCGCCCCACTCGCGGCGCTCCAGGCGCATGGCATCCGGCGGGCTCTGCCACGCTGACATCTGCAGCTCCGCATACCAGGCGAAATCCTGGCCGGTGACGTCGCGATTGCCCTGCTTGATCAGGTGCCGGGTGACCAGGTCGTCGCTATCGAACTCGGGTGGCACCGCGATCCCCGCATCCCTGGCCACCGGAACCGGAATGGTTTCTGAGCGAACATGCTCGCCCATCACCATCTGCCCGAGCCCCAGTTCCGGGTCGCCGACCTGGAACTCGACGATCTCGCTCGGGTAGAAGTGGCTCAGGCCGCGCACGGCGATCAGGCCGATCAGCCCGACCACCATGATGATCGAGACGGCCACCGCACCGGCATTCAACCACACCCAGGGGGCACCGCTTTTCCACCAGTGTTTCATCACAGTCTCCCGGAATCAGAGGTTGCCGTAGCGCTTGCGCAGGCGCTGACGAATGATCTCGGCCAAGGTGTTGACCACGAAGGTCATGGCCAGCAGGACCAGGGCGGCAAGGAACAGGACCCGGATGTGGCTGGAGCCCACGGCGGCTTCCGTCAGCTCGACGGCGATATTGGCCGACAGGGTGCGCATGCCCTCGAAGATATTGAAGTTCATGATCGGGCTGTTGCCGGTGGCCATGAGAACGATCATGGTCTCGCCCACCGCTCGGCCGAAGCCCATCATCACCGCCGAGAACATGCCCACGCTGGCGGTGGGCAGGACCACACCGACCACGGTCTGCCAGCGGGTGGCGCCCAGTGCCAGCGACCCCTGGGTCAGGTGCTTGGGCACGTTGAACACCGCATCCTCGGCGATGGAGAAGATGGTGGGAATCACCGCAAAGCCCATGGCGATACCGACCACCAGGGCGTTGCGCTGGTCATAGGTGAAGCCGTTGTCGGTGAGCCACTGGCGCATGCTGCCGTCGAAGAACAGGATTTCCACATACGGGCTTGCCGTTATACAGATCCATCCCACGAGGATGATGATCGGCATCAGCAGGACCGCCTCCCAGCCATCGGGTACCAGTGAGCGCAGCCGCTCGGGCAGACGACTCCAGAGATAGGCGAAGGCCAGCATGGCGATGGGCATCAGGATCAGGATGCTGAACACCGCAGGCAGCCGGTTCTCGACGAAGGGGGCGAGCCACAGCCCGGCCAGGAAGCCGAGGATCACCGTGGGCAGGGCCTCCATCACCTCGATGGTGGGCTTGACCTTGCCGCGCAGCTTCGACGACATGAAGTAGGCGGTATAGATGGCCCCCATCAACGCCAGCGGCGTGGCGAACAGCATGGCGTAGAAGGCCGCCTTCAGGGTGCCAACGGTCAGTGGCACCAGGCTCATCTTGGGCTCGAACTCCTCGCCGCCCGCTGAGGATTGCCAGACATAGCGGGGCTGGCTGCTCCCCTCGTACCAGACCTTCTGCCACAGTGAGGAGAAGGAGCACCCCGGGTGGCCGGTTGCTGACGCTGGCCACCTGAAGCTGGTGGTTCTCGTCGGCAAACAGCGCCAGGGAGTTGACCGGCGAGATGGCGATGCGCGCCAGGGGCCCCTCGGTCTTCGGCGCATCGAAGACGTCGGCTGCCGCCGTGGCGTGATGAATGCCCAGGTTGCCCCGCGCATCGCCCACCAGGAAACCCCGGCGCGAGTGTTCTGCCTCGATGTGGGTGATCGGTGCCTCGTAGCGGGCGAAGTCACGGATATGGGTCAGGTCATGCTGGTTCCGGGCATTGCGCACCGGGAAGTACTGGCGAACCTGCCCATCGGAGGTCCCGGCGATGATCGACACCGTGCCATTGAGCAGCACCATCTCCGACACATGGCCGCTGTCGGTGACCTGCACCGCTCCACGGTATTGGGGGCTGCGCAAGTTGCCGATGTCGTAGTGGTGGATATAGCCGGCATCGTCGGAGACGTAGAGGTGGCGGAAGCGGTTGTCGATCAGGATCTGACGAGCATGGCCATCGAAGCCGGGAAGCTCGGCCGTGGTCTGCTCCACGGTCACCGCGCCGGTCATGATGTTCTCCCGGCGGTCGAAGGAAGTCACCATCAGGGTGCCGTCGTCGAGTTCGGCTGCCGCGTAGATACCCCGGTCGCTGAGCTGGAGCGCCAGCACCTGAATGGCACGCCCTGCTTCGTCCAGGGTCAGGGGGGCATCGCCAAGGGGAAAAGTCAGCTCAGGCTCGATATGGCGCAGGTTTTCCGGGTAGGTAATCGCGTACTCCACCTGCCCGAGGCTGATGTCGCCGTTGTCGTATCCGTAGGCAAAGGCCCGGGTGGTGGCAAAACCGGTTGCGAAGGCCGTTCTCGACGCGCCATCGGGTCGTGGCATATCGAACGACGCGCGCAGGTCGCCTCCCTCAAGGTCGAAGAAGGTAATGCGCCCCGTGTCGGTGAAGGTCGCCCCCAGGGTGTCGTGGCGGTCGATGGTGAGGTGCTCGAGCCGCTCGCCGCTTGCCACCCCGGGAATGGCGTAGGCCTGCTCGGTGGAGACCTGGGCCGACTTGAAGAGCGGCATGACCTCGGAGAACAGGTAGACGAAGATCATTCCCAGCGCGATCACGACCCCGATGCCGGCAGTACCGATGCCGTAGCGTGATGCGTTATCCCTGAATGCGCGCTTGCGTCTTAGACGCTCACGTTGTTCAGGGCTGGGCAACAGCGATCTGCCTTGCCCTGATGAAGAGAGTTGGGACATGTCATTCATGATGGATGGGCAATCCCGACAGGTGAAAAGATACGCAGAGCGTAAGCAGGTCCATGACAGCTATGTGACAGCGACCAAAAATAAAGAAGGGGCACCGGAGCGCCCCTGTCACTACCTTTTTATTCAATGCGTTAGTCGATGCCCAGTTCGCTGCGCACGCGGCTGGCCACGGTTTCCGGCAGCGGGATGTAGCCGTCGCGGGCGGTCACTTCCTGACCCTGCTGTGAGAGCACCATGCGCAGGAATTCGGCTTGCTGCGGGGCCAGGTCTTCGTTGGGGTGCTTGTTGACGTAGACGAACAGGAAGCGCGCCAGCGGATAATCCTCCTGGTCGACGGAGTAGGCTTCTTCACCTTCGTCACGTGCCACGGGGACCGCGCGGACTTGAGAGGTGATGTAGCCGATGCCGGAGTAGCCGATGCCGTTGATGGACTCGCTGACCCCCTGTACCACGGAGGCAGAACCCGGCTGCTCGTTGATGGAATCCTTGAAGTCGCCTCCGCACAGGGCGTTCTCGGCGAAGAAGCCGTAAGTGCCGGAGACGGCGTTGCGGCTGTAGAGGGTGAAGTCACGGTTTTCCCAGCTGCCGCCCAGGCCTAGCTGGCCCCAGCGGGAGATGTCTTCCGGGTAGCCGCAGCGGCGGGTGTTGGAGAAAATCGCATCCACCTGCGGCAAGGTGATGCTTTCCAGCGGGTTGTCCTGGTTGACGTAGATGGCCAGGGCATCGATGGCCACCGGCACCATGGTCGGCGGATAGCCGAAGCGGTCCTCGAAGGACTGGATCTCGGAGGCGCGCATCTCGCGGCTCATCGGACCGAACTGGGCGGTTCCTTCGGTCAGCGCGGTGGGGGCCGTGCTTGAGCCGGCGCCCTGGATCTGGATGTTGATGTTGGGGTAGAAGCCGGCGAACTCCTCGGCCCAAAGGGTCATCAGGTTGTTCAGTGTATCTGACCCGATGCTGGTCATGTTGCCGGAGATACCGCTGACGGACTCATACACCGGCAGGTTGGGATCGACACGCTCCGCCATGGCAGCGGGAGTGACCAGCGATACACCGATGATGGCAGCAGCCAGAACCTTGAGTTTCATGTTGATCTCCAGATATGCGCAGCGTTTTTGGCCTGATGGCCTTATCCAGCCATGCCCTGCATGACCGATGTGCCATCGCACTATAGAAATTCCGCATGACACTCACGTGACAGTCGGGGCGTGACAGCGAATTTTTGGATGAAGCTTTTGTGACAGCCCTAGGTGACACAAGGGCTGAAGGGGGCGCTGTGCGGCTTGCCGCGACCACGATAGAATCTGGCTGACTCGTCCCTCTTCCAGCACAGAAGGTTGCAGGTAGGTGGGGGGGCGGATTGGAGGGTGCCGGCAACGAAACACCGATCACAGGAGAATAGGGGATTATGGCAACACGCATGCTTATCGCCGGCCCGGGGCTGTTGATCATCCTGCTGACAGCCGGCTGCGCAGGGCGTGCCGAGCAGCCCTCGGCGGGTGAGCCGGCGCCAGCACAAGAAGTTCAGGCGCCGTCACCCTCCGTGCAAGCGGAACCGCCGATGAGCGGCACGGCACCGGAAGACCGTTACTGGCTGCCGGCCCTGTTCGCCACGGAGCAGGATGAGGCGCATTACTACGTCAGCCGGTTGGCGGATCGGCGCTTCATCGACACTTATGGGGGCGACGAGCACCCGCGGGTCTGGTATATCGCCGCGGAGCGGCTGGGGCAGATCGGTGAGCCGGCGGTGCCGTTGCTGTTCGGCCTGATCGACACTACCGATGCTTATGAGCTGATGCTGGTGCTCTATGCGCTGCAGCTGGCGACCCAGGATCCCGCGCTCATGGCGGAAACCGGCGGCGACTACGTCCAGTTGGGTACGGTGCTGACGGAAGTTACCAACCGCGAGAACCGCGAAATAGCGCTGGCATGGTGGCAGCGGCACGGCTGGCGCTGGGAGTAGATGCTGCTGGTTCTTCTCTGAGCGGTCTGAGTGCCTCATCCCTTGTAGGGTAGCGTGGCAGGGGGCAACAGCATGGTGCAGGGTCGGCAAGCACGCCAGCGAAGCAGTACCAATATGGCTGTGTGGGCTACCCTTGGGATAGCCTCTTGTGAGCGATGCCTTCATGCTGAATCGTCGTCCTTCATTCACTTTGATGCACCCCCATAATGCGGGCATGGCGGCCATAGGGGCGGCGGCGGGGCTGTTCCGGCTATTGCTGCTGGGAGTAGTCGCTGCTTGGCTGGTCGCGACGTCAGCCGCGGCCCAGGATGACTGGCTGCGTGATAGCTGGGCGGAGGTGGTTGCCGCAACGCCTTTTGAGGAGCCCGTTCATGTGGCGTCCGAAGAGCGAAGCCACTCCGTGAGTGGCAGCGCCCACGCCAGGGTCCACCACCCCTTCGAGGCACTTGCCGCTGAGCTTCGCTCGCCGGCGGCCTGGTGCGACATCCTGTTTTTGCACTTCAACGTCAAGGCTTGTTTGTATGAGGAGGGAGCCGATTCCCGCGATGCGGTGCTTGAATTGTATATGGGGAGGCAGGGCTACCAGCCGCTGGCGGATGCCGAGCGCCTTGAGCTTCATCTGCGCATCACTGCGATAGAGTCGCGCTACCTGGATGTGAGCTTGGAGGGTGAGCAGGGCCCCTATGGCACCCGTGCCTTCCGGCTACGGCTGCGGGCGGTGCCCTATGACGACAACCAGAGCCTGATTCAGCTGCGCTATTCTGTGGTCTTCGGTTTGGTGGCACGGATCGCCATACGTGGCTATTTCTCCTTCGGTGGCCGTGATCGCGTGGGCTTCACCATTGAGGGCCATGATGCGGATGGTGAGCCGCGCTATGTGGGCGGCGTCAGGGGCATGATCGAGCGCAATGCGATGTGGTTCTATTTGGCTCTGCAGGCCCACCTCGATACCCGGGCGCTATCCGAGGACGAACGGCTGCTCGCCCGCCTGCGGCGCTGGTACGCGCTGACGGAGCGCTATCCCCGCCAGCTCCTTGAGCTGGATCGGCAGGACTACCTCGAACTGAAGCAGCGCGAGTCTGTCCGCCAGCAAGCCCTGGTCGCGCCATAAGCCGGACCCCACTGCCAGGGCTTCACTTGGCTCGATCATGACCGATCGAACAGCCTCGTTGTGTCCAACAGCCTCTGGCAGATGGCGTCCAGCTTCTTCTGATGGCTCTCGTCGCACAGGCCACCGTTGTCGTCGAAGGCGTCACCCGCCTTGGCCACGGCGAGCTGGTCCGGCAGCACCGTTACGCCAACGTTGTTCAGCAGCTGGCGCATCAGTGCCAGGCTGCGCATGCCGCCGAGCCCACCGGGTGATGCCGAGAGCTGCGCGGCAACCCTGCCCGCGAACAGCTTTAGGCCGCTCTCACCTTCGTGGGGACGGCTGATCCAGTCGATGGTGTTCTTCATCAGCGGCGTGATGAAGCCGTTGTATTCGGGGGAAGCGACCAGCAGGCCCCGATGCGCGGCCAGCAGCTTGCGCAGGGCCAGCGCGTTCTCGGGGAGGCCATGTTCGGCTTCCAGGTCGCCTTCGTAGAGCGGCATCGGATAGTCGCGCAGGTCGATGAAGGTGGCCTGGGCGCCCAGCGCATCCAGGCGCCGGGCAGCCAGGCGGGCCAGTTGCTTGTTGAAGGACGCTTCCCGGGTGCTTCCGGCGAACACCAGGATTCGAGCTGCGTTTGTCTGGTCGGACATCTTGGGGTCTCCCTGGGTCATTTTGTCGTTCGGGTGAGGCCGGCCGGCAGGTTGCTGCGTTCTACGCTTCTTCGACCGGGCACCGCGCAGAGTTGCCGTTGTTTTGCTATGGTCACGCCGTGATCGGCTTTTTCCCATCTCATGGACTTGGAGTCAGCCTTCCATGGACAAGTATATGCAAGCTGCCCTGGACGAAGCCCGCCAGGGGCTGGCGGAAGGGGGCATCCCCATCGGCTCGGTACTGGTCTATCGTGGGCGCATCCTGGGGAGGGGCCATAACCGACGGGTGCAGTCGGGCAGCACGGTGCTGCATGGCGAGATGGACGCCCTGGAAAACGCGGGCCGCCAGCCGGCCTCTGTGTATCGGGATAGCGTGCTCTATACGACGCTGTCGCCCTGTCCGATGTGTAGCGGAGCCATTCTGCTCTACGGCATTCCCCGGGTGGTCGTTGGCGAAAACCGGACTTTCCTGGGGGAAGAAGCCTTGCTGCGCTCTCGGGGTGTCGATGTCGAGGTCCTGCAGTCTCAAGCCTGCATTGACATGATGTCCGATTTCATCGAGGCATCGCCCGATCTCTGGAACGAAGATATCGGGGAATAGCGCACCGTACCGGTGGATCAGCCCATGTCGGCGAGGCGTAAGCCCAGCTGTCATGAAACTGTCACATCTCCCGGTTACCGTGCGCGGACAGTAACGCGGGTGTCACCTGACCGTCATCCTGAACGTGTAACCTCACAACGGCCTTTTCATGTCGAAACCAGAACACTCTACGTCCGACACGAACCGAGCGGCCCTCACCCGCGAGCATGTTCGTGAGGTGCCGGCCTGGCTGCGCGGCATCTATGCCGGTCTCTGTCTCTACTTCTTCCTGGCGGCACTCAACGTACTCGGCTCCGGGCTGGGAACGTTCGGCAGGGCCAGCGACTTTCTGACGCAGCTCTTTGCCTACGGTGAGAATCCCTTTATCGCCCTGCTGGCCGGGGTGCTGGTCACGATGATCGTGCAGAGCTCGTCCTTCACCTCGGCACTGATCGTGACGCTGGTGGCCAGTGGCGAGATGACGCTGGGTACGGCGGTGTTCGCCATCATGGGGGCCAACATCGGGACGGCGGTTACCGGGGTGATCGTGGCGCTGGCCAATGTGCGTATCAAGCGCAATTTCCGGCGTTCGTTCACGGCCGCTTTGATGCATGACTTCTTCAATATCCTTACCGTGGCCATCGTCTTTCCCCTGGAGTTCCTCAGTGGCCTGTTCCATGAGGCCGGAAGGGGTATCTTTACCCGGCTGGCGGGGTGGCTGGCCGATCTGGTGGGCCTGGAGGAGGTGGCGAGGCCCGACAGCCCGATCAAGGTGATTACCTCGCCAGTGGTCGATGCCGCGAACGGTATCGCTTCGTTGTTGACCTCGACCTCGGCTGCCCAGGGGCTGCTGGTGGCCGGCCTCGGCATGCTGCTGATGTTCGCTGCGCTGATCTTCATGGTGCAGAACCTGCGCGGAGCTCTGCTGCGCCACATGGACGGCCTGTTTCGCACCTACTTCTTTCGCAGCGATGTGCGTGCCTATGGTGTCGGCCTGGTTTCCACTGTCCTGGTCCAGTCCAGCACCATCACCAGCAGCCTGATGGTGCCCCTGGCCGGGGCCGGAGTCGTTCGCCTGCGCCGCGTGCTGCCCTTCATGATGGGGGCCAACCTGGGCACCACGGTCACCAGTGTGCTGGCGGCCACGGCGAATCCCGTGGCCGCGGCGATGACCGTGGCCCTGTTCCATGTCATTTTCAACCTGACCGGCACCGCTGTCTGGTATCCGTTGCGCTATATCCCGCTACGGATTGCCACCTGGTATGGCCGGCTGGCGGCCCGACAGACCCGCTACGCCTTCGTCTTCCTGATCGGCGTATTCCTGGTGATACCGCTGCTGGGGATCGGCGCCATCGAATTGTTCACGAGCCTGCGCTGAGCGCGGCGACTCAGGAGATTTCTGCCATGTTTCGACAGCTATACAGCGCCCTGACCTCGGAAAACACGCTTGATCAGGCCTTCGAGGACCTGACCCAGATGCTCAAGCATGGTGCCTGGATGTTCGACCGCGCCAACGAGGTCCTGCACAGCAAGGCATCGGCCGAAGAAGTGCGCCAACCGCTCTACGACCGTGACCAGGCGATCAATGAACTGGAGCGTTCGATTCGCCGCAAGGTGCTGCGTCATCTGACCGTGAACCCTGGCCATGATGTCGCCATTTGCCTGGCCTTGATGAGCGTGGCCAAGGATGCCGAACGCATCGGTGACTATTGCAAGAACGTCTTCGAGGTAGGCCATTTCTACAGCGAAGGTTTTCACGTGCCCAAGTATCAGGAGCCTCTCGACAACATGGCGCTCGAGATGGGCGATATGTTCGACAAGGTGATCAAGGCAACGCGGGACTCCGACGAAAACCAGGCCCGCCAAGCGCTCTCCAAGGCCGTGGAAGTACGTCAGCGCAGTGACCGCCTGATCGAGGAACTGTTTCTCGACGAGCGCCAGATCGAGTTTCACGAAGCGGTGGCTTACTCACTTCTGGCCCGACATTACAAACGGGTGGCAGCACACCTGGCCAACATCGCCACGGCCGTGCTGGGGCGGTTGGAAGACCTGGACTTCTATTCCGAGGCCGACGACGACGGCTGATCGGCCAGCGGACGGGTCACCCGGCCTCACGGCCTCAGGCATAGCGGCAGGCTGTCCCGCAGGAGCGTGGCAGTATGCCCAGGTCATCGAAGGTGCCGACCGCATCGCTGGCGACATTGTCATGGGCCATCAGGGCAACCTGGTCGCGGGTCAGCGGGGGGCTGGGCAGGGGCGCGACCAATAGCGCCAGCAACTGCCACAGCGGGAAGGGAACCGGCAGCAGGGGGCGTTCCCGAGACAGCTCACGCATGACCAGCTCGATCGCCTCCCGGTAGCGGATGATGTCGGGACCGCCGAGCTCGAAGAGGCGCCGCTCGGGCGGGTCATTGCCCAGCAGCCGGCCGATGGCACGGGCCACGTCCATCACATGAACCGGCTGCAGGCGCGTATTTCCCTTTCCGAACAGAGGGATGACCGGCAGGCGCGTCAAGCCTGCCAGTGTCGACAGGAAGGCATCATCGGGCCCGAACATGACGCTGGGGCGCAGGATGATTGCCTTGGGAAGTGCTGAAATCACGGCCGTCTCGCCATGGCCCCGGCACTGACATAAGCGGAGCGAGACGCCGGGTCGGCTCCGATACCCGAGAGCTGTATCAGGCGCTGGATGCCCGCCTCGCGGGAGAGGCGGGCCAGTTGTCCGGCGGCCTCCACGTGAATGGTCTGGAAGCGCACGTTGCGGCTTTCCACATAGAGACTCACCGCATTCACCACACTCTCGGCACCCTCCAGCGCCTTGGAGATATCGGCCTTGCTGCGAATATCGACACTGGACAGTTCCAGCGGGTCGCCGGGTTCTGCCCAGTCGGGCAGGGAGGGGTGCCGGGCGGCGATGCGTACCGTGCGACCGGCGTCCGCCAGTTCACGAACCACGTGACTGCCGAGAAAGCCGGTGCCGCCGAAGACGGTAACGCAGCCGATCGACATCATTGACTCCTTTCGCGATCCTCACATATCAGCCGGCGGCAGTGGCAGCGCCCCGTTCTCCTTGACGGCACGTATGGCGAAGCTGCTGTCCACGCTGTTGACCATGGGCAGTTTCTGCAGTCGTCGTACCCACCGTTCGTAGCCGCTCAGGTCGGCGGTGACCACCTGAAGCAGGTAATCGAAGGCCCCGGAAATGGTATGGCAGTTGATGACCTCCGGCATCTCGCTGACCGCGGCTTCGAATTGTTCGACCAGCGAGTCTTGATGTTGGCTGAGGCGTACTTGAACGAAGATGGTGAGGTCCAGGCCCAGCCGCTCTTTGTCCAGTTCGGCGCGATAGCGTGTGATCAGGTTGTCCTGCTCGAGTCTTCGGATGCGTCTGGCACAGGGAGAGGGCGAGAGGTTGACACGCTCCGCCAGCTCCGCGGTGGTCAGGCGGGCGTCTTGCTGCAGGGCTTCCAGCAGCAGGCGGTCGATGCGGTCGAGTTTCAAGGTTCGCATGTCCATGCCTCGTCAATGTAACTTTCCGTTATTTCTTGGCTGGGACGGCTAATAGTCTCTTTGATTCTGGGTAATATTGCCCATATTTGCCAGTGCTATTGGCGCACACTGTCGGCTTCTTTTCGATTCCTTGAGCCAAGTGTCCATGACCACGCGAATTCACTCCCTGATCGTCGTCCAACCCCTGATATCCAGCGGGACTCATCGGTTAATGGGGTATGGCGCAGCACTGGGGATGGTGCTGATCTGGTCCTTCTATTTCCTGTCACTGCGCCAGGGGGCGTTGTCACCGATTTCCCGGTTGGATATGACCCTGTTTCGCTACGCGGTGCCGGGGCTGTTGTTGCTGCCGTTGCTGTTGCGCCGCTGGTCGGGGATACGCATGGTGTCGTCGGTCTGGTTGCTGGGTATGGTCCTTGGGGCTGGGCTACCGTTCTTTCTGCTGGGTGCCATCGGCATGGGGTGGGCACCGGTGGCGCAGGGTAGCACCCTGATCCCGGGCACAGCGCCGCTGTTCGTGACGCTGCTGGCGGTCACGCTGTTTCGCCAGCCATTCTCCCGCTGGCGACGAGTGGGGCTGGCAGCGGTGTTGGCGGGCGTCGTCTGCCTGATCGCTGCCGGGATGGGAGACACCGCCATCCTTGGCGAAGGGCAGCTACTGTTCCTGGTCTGCAGCCTGCTGTGGGCGGTGTTCACGGTGTCGGTGCGACAGAGCGGCCTGAGCCCACTGGAGGCCGCTGCCGTGGTGACCGTGCCCAACGGTGCGCTGGTGGTGCTGTACTGGTTACTGGCGGGATCGCCGCTATCGTTGCATGGCCTGCCGGCCAGCGAATGGTGGGCACAGCTCATCGTGCAGGGTGTTGCCGTAGGGTTGGGCTCGAGCTTTCTCTATGGCTACGCCATTCGCCAGCTGGGGGCGGAAGCCACGGCGGCCATCGGCTCACTCACCCCGGTCTGCGCCACGCTGCTGGCCTGGTTGCTTTGGAACGAGAGCCTCGGCCCACTCTCCGCCTTGGGAATGGCAATGGTGGTAGTGGGTGTTGTCTGTGCCAGCGGGCTGATTCAGCGTACGCGGGATTGATCGAGTTGGCTGGAGTCGCATGGGCCTGCCGTGTAGGCTATGCGCGTTTCTCGACAGTGCGCAATGCAGGGGCTCACTCGCTGGAGCCGTTGTGCTGCGTTTTCCCTGGCTCGCCTCCATTTTCATCAGGATACTGCCATGAGTGATCTGCCTCCCTGCCCGGCCTGTGCCTCGGAATTCACCTATGACGATGGCATCCAGTTGGTCTGTCCGGAATGCGGGCATGAGTGGTCGAAGTCGGCAGGCACCGATAAGGCGCCAGATGAGGTCGCGGTACGTGACGCCAATGGCAATCCCCTCGCCGATGGCGATACGGTTACCGTGATCAAGGACCTCAAGGTCAAGGGGACTTCCTCGGTGGTCAAGGTGGGCACCAAGGTGAAGAATATTCGCCTGGTGTCAGGCGATCATGACATTGACTGCAAGGTTGATGGCATCGGGCCGATGAAGCTGAAGTCGGTATTCGTCAAGAAGGCATAACCGTTGCGACGTGCTAATCCGCTGCGGTTTCCTCGACTTCGTCATCCGCTTCATGATTGGCATCCTCGATCCAGCCTTGCTCGCGGTAGTAGCGCAGGGCCCCCTCATGCAGCGGTGCCGAGAGCCCGTCCTTGAGCATTCGCTCGGGCTTGAGTACCGAGTAGGCCGGGTGAAAGTCGGTAAAGCGCTCGAAATTGTCGAAGACGGCGGCGACCAGGGTGTAGACCTGATCCGGATCGGTGGCTTCATTGGCCACGACGGTAGCTCGGACGCCGAAGGTCTGTACTTCCGGCTGGTCGTCGTAGTAGAGACCGGCGGGGATTTCGGCCAGGCTGTAGTAGGGCGCCTCGTCCACCAGGGCCTCGACGAAATCCCCCTCGACGCCCACCAGGGCGGCATTGCAGAGATCCACGGCCTGGCGAATGCTCAGGTCCGGATGCCCCACGGTGTAGACCATGGCATCGATATTGCCATGACACAGCTCCAGCGATTGCTGATCGGCGGGCAGCTCATTGACCAGGGCAAAGTTGTCCAGTGTCCAGCCCCTGGCGGCCATCAGCTGCAGCATGGTGGCCCGCTGCCCGGAGCCGGGATTGCCGATGTTCACCGCGCGCTGCTCCAGGTCGTCGAAGCCCAGAATGCCGGCCTCCCGTCGCACCACCAGGGTGAAGGGTTCGCTGTGCACCGAGAACAGGGCGCGCAGCGAATCGTCCGGTCCGACGTCGGCGAAACCTTCTCGTCCCTCCACGGCATAGTACTGCTGATCCGACTGGGCCAGGGCAATGGGGACATCACCATTTCGCACGTTATGCAGATTGGCTACCGAGCCTTCGGAGGGTCGGGCATGGCAAGGGACATCGATCAGCCGACAGAACGCTTGGCCGGTAATGTGGTAGACCCCGGTTGCACTGGCCGTGGCGATGACGATCTGGTCCTCCCCCGCCTGGACCGGCAGTGACAAGGCCAGGACTACCAGCATGCCGCCACCAAGGCTTGCCACCCCTGGGGTCGCGTGCGTGACAGTTCCAAAAGGTTTCATCGGAGTCTCCCTTGAGCGGCTCGCTTCGACGTTGTTGTGTCGTTGTTCAGTCTAGCAGGCGGCGGGGGATACACCTTGGCAGCTTCGAGCGTTGCCATCCGCTGATGGGCTCGGAGGGATGACGCCGCTGATTCGCCACTTAATAAGAATGATTGGTATTACTCATGCGATTGGCGCCGATCATGCCGCTATCGTGCGGTTTACCGGCCCCTGACGGACAGGGGGACTTCACATCGATTCCATATAGGACTAAAATGGTCCCCAATCGAACGCGGAGCTCGTGCAGGGCTTGGCGGCGAAACCTGAGGAGTCAGGCATGCTCAAGCTTTCTCGGCTGACCGACTATGCCGCGGTGGTGATGGCACAGATAGCCCGTCACCCGGATCAGCCCCACGCGGCGGCGGAACTCGCCGAAGCGGTGCAACTGCCACACCCGACCGTGAGCAAGACATTGAAGATGCTGGTGCGGGCCGGGCTGCTGGAATCTCGGCGCGGTGCACAGGGCGGCTATTCGCTGGCGCGGCCGGCATCGCGCATCACGGCCCGTGACATCATCACCGCCATCGAGGGGCCGGTGGCAATGACCGAGTGCAGCCATGTGGACGGCGACTGCGACCTGCTCGCCACCTGTGGTGTGTCCGACAACTGGCAGCGGGTGTCACTGGCGGTACGCACACTGCTCGACAGCGTAACGCTGGCGCACCTGGCCGACTCCTCGCCGATCAAGCTGCCGGTACAGTTGCCCATACAGAGTATCAGCCTGGCCGCCGACACGGCCTGAGACACGCAAGCCAACATATTACCCGAGCGGGCTCGCTGCTCGCCGACCCAACCGCCCGGGAGGGGAACCATCATGGCAAGTCAGGAAATGGAACAGCTTGTCCGTCGCGAATACAAGGAAGGCTTCGTTACGGATATCGAGAGCGATACCATCCCACCGGGACTCGATGAGGGCACCATCGCCTTCATTTCCCAGAAGAAGGGGGAGCCGGAGTGGATGCTGGAGTGGCGTCTGAAGGCCTATCATCAATGGCTGAAGATGACGCCACCCTCCTGGGCGCACCTGGACTATCCGGCGATCGACTACCAGGCGATCTCCTACTTCAGTGCGCCCAAGCGTCCGGAAGACCGCCCCCAGAGTCTGGACGAGGTCGATCCCAAGCTGCTCGAAACCTATGAGAAGCTGGGTATACCGCTCCACGAGCGGGCGGCGCTGGCCGGGGTTGCGGTGGACGCGGTATTCGACTCCGTGTCGGTGACTACCACCTTCAAGGAGAAGCTGGGTGAGGCAGGCGTAATCTTCTGCTCCATCTCGGAGGCGATCCGCGACTACCCGGAACTGATCAAGCAGTACCTCGGCACGGTGGTGCCGGTGGCAGACAACTATTTTGCCGCGCTCAACTCGGCGGTGTTCACCGACGGCTCCTTCGTCTTCGTCCCGGAAGGGGTGACCTGCCCGATGGAGCTATCCACCTATTTCCGGATCAATGCCGCCAATACCGGCCAGTTCGAGCGCACCCTGATCATCTGCGAGAGTCGGGCCCAGGTCTCCTACCTGGAAGGCTGTACCGCGCCTCAGCGTGATGAGAACCAGCTCCACGCCGCCGTGGTCGAGCTGGTGGCGCTCGAGGATGCCTATATCAAGTACTCCACGGTGCAGAACTGGTACCCGGGCGACGAGGACGGCAAGGGCGGCATCTACAACTTCGTCACCAAGCGCGGCGACTGCCGCGGCGATCGCTCGCGCATCAGTTGGACCCAGGTCGAGACCGGCTCCGCCATCACCTGGAAGTACCCCTCCTGCGTGCTGCGTGGAAAGGACAGCATCGGCGAGTTCTACTCGGTGGCGGTGACCAATGGCCGGCAGCAGGCCGACACCGGCACCAAGATGATTCACATCGGTGAGGGCACCCGCTCCTATATCGTCTCCAAGGGTATCTCCGCCGGCCGCAGCAACCAGTCCTATCGTGGCCTGGTCAAGATCGGCCCGCGGGCCAAGGGGGCGCGCAACTTCACCCAGTGCGACTCGCTGCTGATCGGCGACCAGTGCGGTGCGCACACCTTCCCCTACCAGGAGATCGGCAACAGCAGCGCTACCGTCGAGCACGAGGCGACCACCTCGAAGATCGGCGAGGACCAGCTGTTCTACTGCCAGAGCCGGGGCATTTCCGAGGAGGATGCGGTGAGCATGATCGTCAACGGCTTCTGCAAGGATGTGTTCCAGGAGCTGCCGATGGAGTTCGCCGTGGAGGCCGAGGCGCTCTTGAATGTCACCCTTGAAGGCGCCGTTGGGTGAGGCTGTTTTATCAAGTGGCCGGTGAGATGAGCGCCGGGGACAAGGCGAAGCGAGGGTCTTTTGCCATGGATGGCAAAAGTAGCGCCCAGGGATGGGTTCACAGCGCCCTCGCGGAGCCTTGGCGCCGGAAAAGCTCATCCTGGTCAAGGCGCATGAAGCGACCATGCGGCTGAGAAATGAATCCATTTGTTCAAGTCGCTTCGGCGGCTCGCCAGAATCGAAAAGGTACTCACGATGCTCGAAGTCAAGGATCTGCACGTCACGGTCGAAGGCAAGGAAATCCTCAAGGGCCTCAGCCTGACCGTCAATGCCGGTGAGGTTCACGCCATCATGGGTCCCAACGGGGCCGGGAAATCGACCCTGTCGGCGGTGATCGCCGGCAAGAACGGTTATGAGGTGACCAGTGGCTCGATCACGTTCGAAGGTCAGGACGTGCTCGAGATGGAGATCGAGGAGCGGGCCCTGGCCGGCATGCTGCTCGGCTTCCAGTACCCGGTGGAGATCCCCGGCGTGAAGAATATCTATCTGCTCAAGGCGGCGCTCAACGCCCAGCGGGCGGCAAACGGGCAGGGCGACATGCCGGCGCCGGAGTTCATGAAGCTGATCAAGGCGAAGATCGCCGAGATGAAGATGGACGCCAGCTTCCTGCAGCGTGCCGTCAACGAGGGCTTCTCCGGCGGCGAGAAGAAGCGCAACGAGATCCTGCAGATGCTGGTCTTGCAGCCGAAGCTGGCCATGCTCGACGAGATCGACTCCGGCCTCGATATCGATGCCATGCGGATCGTCGCCGATGGGGTCAACAGCCTTCGCGCCGCCGACCGCGGCATCCTGCTGGTGACCCACTACCAGCGCCTGCTCGACTACATCATTCCCGATTACGTCCATGTGCTGGTCGATGGCCGCATCGCCAAGAGCGGTGGCAAGGAGCTGGCCCATGAGCTCGAGTCTCGTGGCTATGACTGGGTGGTGGAGGAGTCCGCTGCATGAGCGATGTTCAGACCTTTCTCGATCGCCTGGCCGAACGCACCGAGGCACGGCGTCAGGCCCATGGCCCGGAACCGACCTGGATCGCCGCCCGGCGCCAGGCGGGCGCCGCCCGCTTCGAGGCGATGGGCTTTCCCGATCGTCGCGTCGAGGCGTGGAAGTATACCGACGTGCGTGCCATCGCCCGGGGCGAATTTGCTCTGACCGACAGTGCCGACTTCTCTCAGGCATCCGCTGCGGCGCTGACGCTGCCCATCGCGGCGCACCGGCTCACCTTCGTCGATGGCGTCTTCTCCGCGGCACTCTCCGACCTTGGTGAGCTGCCGGCCGGGGTGGCGGTGCTGCCGCTCTCCCGGGCGCTGGCAGAGAATCACGAGGCCGTGGGCGGACCGCTGGGTCGCTTGACCGGCGTCGAGTTCTCGCCCTTCTCGGCGCTCAACACCGCCTTCATGGAGGAGGGGGCCGTGGTGCGCCTGGCGCCGGGCAGCGTGGTGGAAAAGCCGATCCTTCTGCAGTTTCTTTCCCGCACCAATGCGCAGCCGGTGATGAGCCATCCCCGGGTGTTGATCGAGGCCGGGGCGCGCAGCCAGGCCACGGTGATCGAACATCACGTCGGTGAGACGGAGGCGGCCAACTTTACCAATCTGGTGGCCGAGCTGATGCTCGACCGCGGGGCGATCCTGACCCACTACAAGCTGCAGGAGGCACCGCTTTCCGACCTCCACGTGGCCAGCATTCACGTCGAACAGGGGCGTGACAGCCGCTACACCTCGTTCAACCTGAACCTGGGCGGTGGGCTGGTGCGCAACGACCTGATCACCGAGCTCAACGGTGAAGGAGCCGAGGCCAACTTCTACGGACTGTTCTACGGTCAGGGCCGTCAGCACATCGATAACCATACCCTGGCCAACCACAATGCCCCGCGCACCTTCTCCAACGAGAACTACAAGGGCATCCTGGACGATCGGGCCCGCGGCGTGTTCAACGGCAAGGTGGTGGTCAAGCGCGACAGCCAGAAGATCGAGGGTTTCCAGAGCAACGCCAACCTGCTGCTCTCCGACCGGGCCGAGATCGATACCAAGCCCGAGCTCGAGATCTACGCCGACGACGTCAAGTGCTCTCACGGTTCCACCACCGGCCAGCTTGACGAGGAGGCCGTGTTCGCCCTGCGCACCCGTGGCATCGACGAGCAGACTGCCCGGGGCTTGCTGACCCTCGCCTTCGCCGGCGAAGTGATGGAGCTGGTGGAGTTGGCGGCCGTGGCCGAGCGTGTCGAGCTGGCGGTGGCCGGCAAGTTGCCGGAGCGCTTCAACCTTTCCGGGCTGGTGGAAGCCGCCATATCGCTGCATGACGACTGACGTCGAGGAGTCAATCATGAATCACCTGGCCACCGATCGCGTGCTCGAGACCCCGGCCCTGGATGTGGCCGGGATCCGTGCGGAGTTTCCGATTCTCGAGCGGCAGGTTCATGGCCGGCCGCTGATCTACTTCGACAACGCCGCCACCAGCCAGACGCCCCTGGCAGTGATCGATACATTCCGCGATTACTACAGCCGCTACAACGCCAATATCCACCGCGGGCTGCACACCCTGGCCGACGAGGCCACGGCGGCCTACGAGGGCACCCGCGAGACGGTACGAGCCTTCCTCAATGCGGCCGATCGTCGCGAGATCGTCTTCACCCGCGGCACCACCGAGGCGATCAACCTGGTGGCCAACAGCTGGGGCAGGACCAATCTCGCGCCGGGTGACGAGGTGCTGGTGTCGTTGCTCGAGCACCACTCCAATATCGTGCCCTGGCAGCTTCTCGCAGGCCAGCTCGGCATCGTCGTCAAGGTGATCCCGGTGGACGAGCGTGGCGTGCTTGACCTCGACGCCTACCGGGCGCTGTTCACCGAGCGCACACGGCTGGTAGCGGTGAATCATGTCTCCAACGCCTTCGGCACCATCAACCCGGTGCGGGAGATGGCAACCATCGCCCATGACCGCGGCGCTCGGATTCTCATCGACGGCGCCCAGGCGACACCGCACCAGGTGGTGGATGTGCGCGACATCGATGCCGACTTCTACGCCTTTTCCGGCCACAAGGTCTACGGCCCCACCGGCGCCGGCGTGCTCTACGGCAAGGCCGAGCTGCTGGAGACGATGCCGCCCTGGCAGGGCGGTGGCGAGATGATCAAGAGCGTCTCCTTCGACGTACCCACCACCTTTGCCGACATCCCCCACAAGTTCGAGGCCGGCACCCCGGCCATCGCCGAGGTGATCGCGCTTGGCGTGGCCCTCGACTGGGTCAGTGGCGTGGGGCTCGCCCGTATCGGTGCCTGGGAGGCCGGCTTGCTGGCACATGCCACCGCGGGGGTCTCGCGTATCGATGGGCTGCGCCTGCTCGGCACCGCCCCCGACAAGGCCGGCGTGCTCTCCTTCATCGTCGATGGCGCCCACTCCCAGGATATCGCGCTGCTGATCGATCAGCTGGGCGTGGCGATTCGCACCGGTAATCACTGTGCCCAGCCGCTGTTGGCACGATTCGGAGTCGATGCCACCTGCCGGGCCTCTTTTGCGGCCTACAACACGCTGGAAGAGGTCGACGCTTTCGTTGACGCCCTGGAGCGGGTCATCGGGATGGTGCGCTGAGCATGAGTGATATCGAACAGATTGCCCGGCTGGAGCGCGGTCAGACGCTGCCGCTGCAGCGTGACGTGGCAGCGATTTCCATTCCCTTCGGCAAGACCATCACCCTGCCCGAGGACAGCATCGTCAGCGTGATGCAGGCCAAGGGCAGCTCGGTCAGCGTCGGCTACGAGGGGCGGCTCTACCTGATCGAAGGCGCCAACCTCGACGCCCTGGGGCTGGAGGCGCTGCCGCGGCCGACGCTGCACGAGGATGCCACGGAGGAGGAGATCGAGCAGTTCGTCTGGGATCAACTGCGTACCTGCTTCGATCCGGAAATCCCGGTCAATATCGTCGATCTGGGGCTGGTCTACGGCTGTCGCATCGAGCGCTTGATCACCGGAGAGCGTCTTGTCACCATCCGTATGACCCTCACTGCGCCGGGCTGCGGCATGGGTGACGTTATCGCCGCCGATGCACGCAACAAGATCCTCGGCGCACCACAGATCAGCAAGGTACATACTGAAATCGTCTTCGATCCACCCTGGAGCCGTGAGATGATGAGTGACGAGGCGAAGCTCGAGCTGGGCATGTTCTAGCCACAGGTGCGATTCACCGCTGCGGTGCTCATGCACAGAGTACGGATCGACGCTTCTGCTTCCCCATTCTCGGCCCGGGAACATCGATGGTTGCGCTGCTGTGGAAGGTCTTCAAGGTACTGCTGATGGCGCTGGGGGCTACATTGCTCCTGGCGTCTCTGCTGTTCCTGGGAGCCAACGTCTGGGTGCTGACTCAGACCCAGGCCCGCATCCAGCACTCGCTGCCACTCTGCGGGCCCGAGCGGGTCGGTATCGTATTCGGTACCTCGCATTGGACCCGTAGTGGCGTGCGCAATCCCCACTTCGATGCGCGCATCAATGCCGCCTCGCGCCTGATCCGGCTGGGCAGGGTCGAGCATCTGCTGCTTTCCGGCGACAACCGGACCCGCTATTACAACGAGCCCGTCACCATGTGGCGTGACCTGCGTGGGCAGCACGTACGTCACGAGGACATGACCCTGGACTATGCCGGCTTCAGCACCTTCGATACCCTGGCGCGGGCACGGGACGTGTTCGGCGTCGAACAGGCCCTGCTGGTGACCCAGTCCTGGCATCTCCCCCGAGCGCTCTTCATTGCCGATGCCCTGGGCATCGAAGCGGTGGGCTGCGCCGCGCCGGAGCGGCCGGTGGCCGGTCTATGGCGGTTGCAGGTCAGGGAGTGGGCTGCCAGGGCATCCACCGTGGGGGATCTCTATCTCTGGGGTCGGGAGCCCTATTTCCTGGGCCCCCTCGAGCCACTGGAGATCGCGCCTCAGATATGGAATGCCGTCATGATCGACGGGGCCTTGAACGAGAGCGGGAGTGGCGGGGGCGAGCAGGGGGAGTAGTGCCGCTCAACGCTGGCGCTGCTTCTGCAGCCGGTAGAGTTCGCGTATCAGGGCGCGGCATTGCTGCCAGCATTCTTCGACGATGGGCTCGAGGGGGTCGGGAAGGGGGTGCGTGAACAGGGTGGAAAGCGCCTGCATCAGCACACGCTCCTGTTCCAGCAGTTCGCCGATCACGACTTGACTCTCGTTGCCGACGAAGCTCTTCAGCCGGCTCCATAGCCACATGTAGTCGTCACGCTCGACATCGGCATCCCGAGGCAACATCTTCAGATGATGCCTGGCAAGCTCCTGGAGTTGCCGCATCGCCTTGGCCCTGGCTTCGTAATGAGGCTTCAAGGCTTCGCGCAGCGATGGACGCAGGCGCTCCAGGTTGTCCTGAAAATAATCGATGCTGTCGGCCAACGCTTCCAGCACGCTGTCCATCGCCACTTGGCGATTGTCGAGAAACATGAGCGGTCACCTCCTCCGGTGACGCAGATTGTGGGGGTCTCGCCGTCCTTTTGCCACCCCCTCGGACAATTAATTGTCTATTCAACCTTTGGCTTGGGGGCGTCTTGCGGGGCGTGCTGGCATGCTTTTCCAGGTGCTCGATGATGAGGCCTGCAATGTCCTTGCCGGTAGCGGTTTCAATGCCTTGCAAACCCGGTGAGGAATTGACCTCCATGATTACAGGCCCATGGTTGGCGCGCAACAGGTCGACGCCGGCGACCCTCAACCCCATCGCCTTGGCAGCGCGGATGGCCGTGGAGCGCTCCTCGGGGGTGATTCGAATCACGCTGGCGCTGCCACCGCGGTGGAGGTTGGAACGAAATTCACCCTCGGCGGCCTGACGCTTCATGGAGGCCACCACCTTGTCGCCGATCACGAAGCAGCGAATGTCGGCGCCTTTCGCCTCCTTGATGTACTCCTGCACCATGATGTTGGCCTTCATGCCCATGAAGGCCTGGATCACCGATTCGGCGGCCTGGTTGGTCTCGGCAAGTACCACGCCGATACCCTGGGTTCCTTCGAGCAACTTGATCACCAGCGGCGCGCCCTTGACCATGGTGATCAGGTCGGGGATGTCATCGGGAGAGTGGGCAAAGCCGGTGATCGGTAGACCGAGACCCTTGCGCGACAGCAGTTGGAGCGAGCGCAGCTTGTCCCGTGAGCGGGTGATGCCCACCGAGTCGTTGACCACATAGGTACCCATCATCTCGAATTGACGCAGCACGGCGCAGCCGTAGAAGGTCACCGAGGCACCGATACGTGGAATCACGGCATCGAAATGCTCGAGTTCCTGTCCCTTGAGGTGGATCGAGGGGTGATGCGCCGCGATGCTCATGTAGCAGCGCAGGGTGTCGACTACCCGAATGCTGTGACCGCGCTGTTCGGCGGCTTCCACCAGGCGACGTGTGGAGTAGAGATTACGATTGCGGGACAATATCGCGATATGCATCGAGGACTCCGAAGTCGAGTGGGCGGGTAGGGTCAAGGCTCGCCGTGCAGGAAGGTGACGCCGGGAGCTACCAGCAGGCGGCGCAGTGCGCGGCGGCCCAGCAGCATCGGGTGGCGCATATTGCGGCGATCGGTCAGGGTCAGTTCCACCATCATCTCGAGTTTGCCGAGTTGCATGGGGGTGCGTATCACGTAGCGCCACTCCTTGTGACCGTTGGAACTGGTCACGCGGCGGCGGTCGTGCAGGTGCGTGCGAAACACATGGGGCGGCGTCTCCTGGCCCCCGCTGCGGGTGGTGAAGCTGACCCACAGGTGACCCTCTTCCTCGAAGATCTCGATATCCTCGGCGTGCAGGGCCGAGGTGCGTGCGCCGGTGTCGATCTTGGCACAGACGGTCATGCCCATCTCCGGCAGCGTTACCATCTCGCGCCGGCCGATCACGGCCTTGGGGGTGTAGGGGAGTTCCTTCATTGATTCACTTCCTGGTTTCCATGCTCAGTGGCCAAGTCCGGCCAGTCGCTGGCCGATAGCCGAGTCCGGCGCGGCTTCGCGCAACACCATCAGTACCGGCAGCCGCAGGCGTGGTATTACCGCGAGATCACGGGCCACAGCGGCAAAATCGGCCTGGGGCGTCTCTGCCAGCCGGGTCAGAAAGCGTGGCAGGCGCTCGGCATGTTCCAGGTGTCGCCAGCCGCGGCCGGCCATGGCCGCCAGCAGATCCGGGCCACAGGCATTGGGGTCGTCCAGCAGGCTATCGAACCACTCGCCCGCCGTGGCGGCACCGCTGGCGGCACGAACGCAGGCGCAGAAGCTCTCGATCTCGCCCTCGGCAGCGGCGCGCTCTCCCCGGTACCGTATGGCCAATGCCAGGGTGTCGGGAATGTCGACATGCTCAAGACAGTAGCATAGTGAAGTCAACACCTCGTCGGGCAGCGCGGGTAGCGCCCGGCCAGCACCCGGCTCGTCTCCTCGTCCATGCGCACCGCAAAGTCGGCCAGCCCCTGCAGACCCAGGGCTCGCCAGTCCAGGGCCTGTTGGCCACTGAGATATGCCTCCACGGGCTCGAGATGGGGCTGGCGGGCTTGCCCATGTCCTGGCTGGCCCTGGCATGCAGCACGGCCTGGAAATGCAGCGAGGGTGTGAAGGCCAGTGGGTTGTCCTTCATCAGGTTGTCGATCGACGGGCCTGGCTCGGTGCGGCCTACCTGCTGCACGCTACGCCCCAGGGTCTCCAGCAGGCGCTGAAGGAAGGCGTCACGGGAAGCCGGTACCAGTTGACCCTGCTCATCCAGCGGCAGGGCGAGGAACCAGATCAATGGATCGCTCATGTCGCCCAGGCGAAACACCAGGCTTATCCTGGCCTGGCTCTGCCATGGGCTGGGCCAGGGGAGTATGCCGGCCTCGAAGTCCGCCAGGGTTTCCAGGCTACAGGGCTCGACCCGTCGCCCAAGGTGATAGGCCCTCACCTCGGCACCGGTGCGCACGAAAAAATCGTGAAGTGTATGGATCGGCTGCATGTCGACTCCCTTCTTGAAGCGTGCACTCTACCTTGCCCCCCGGGGGCTTGTCAGCCATTGGCGCGGGTCGGGAAGCAGACGGGCTGATCAATCTTTGACCACTTGCGCCCGGCTCCCTGCCCATCGGGGGCGAGAGCAGCTTTCCATAGTTTATCCACAGGCTCTTGCAGGATATCTGTGCACAGTGTGTGCCCCCCGGGTGGCCAGGCCGGAGCAGGGACGAGATAATGGAGCCCAACGCAAGCGAGGTAACCGACATGACCGTTCACGATGAGCTCGATGTGGCGCTACGCCGATTGGAGGCCACCATGAAGGCCACCAACATGTGGCGAGTGGAGCGACCGGAGGCCGATGCCTTCCACAGTCAGCAGCCGTTCTGCATCGATACCATGGCATTGCCCCAGTGGCTGCGTTTCGTCTTCATTGCGCGGCTGGATGCCCTGGTCGAGGCGGGCGGCCCGATGCCGGCGAAGTGTGACGTGGCCCCGGCGGTGGAGGCCTACCTGACCCAGCAGGGGACCCGTGCCACCGATCGGTTGTTGATCTGCAAGGCAGTGGAAGAGATCGATCAGTTGGTGACGGAAAACTGACTCAGGAAAGCGAGACGAGGATGCCGTACTACTTTGCCTATGGCAGCAACATGAACACGGCCCGGGTGGAAGCGCGTATCGGGGCTACCCGGCGCTCGCTGTCCGGTGTGCTGCACCAGTACGACCTGCGCTTCGACAAGGCGTCGCGGGTGGCCGGCATTGCCCATGCCAATGTTGTCCCTGCAATCGATAGGCGGGTAGAGGGCGCGCTGTTCGAACTCGCCGAGCCCAGGCAGATCGAGCTGATGGATCCCTACGAAGGTTATCCACACGACTATGAGCGCCATCGGCTGCCCATCGTCACCAAGGAGGGGGCCATCCCGGCGTGGGTTTATATTGCCACCCCTGGCACCACAGCCGACGCCTTGAAGCCGGCCAGTGAATATCTGGCGCATCTGCTGGCCGGCCGCCCCTTCCATAGCCCGGCCTACCACGAGCGTCTCGCGGCCGTGGAGGCGGTATCTGGTCTGGATGAGGCCACCCTGGACAGGTTGGGTCTCTCCCGACATAGCCCGCGCTAACGTTCGGCTCCTCACAGACTGGCGTGAAACGGCAAGGGATGTGATGGCCGCAGTGTCGGAGCAGCGTTAGCTCCGGTCCGACGCATCGGCGACTGGAGGCTGCAAGCCTCCCGGCAGTGTTGCCTATGCTGGCAATTATGGCTTGCGCTGCGGCCTCCGCCAAGGCGCCTGGCGGCGCCAGTCGCGATGGGAACCAGCGCTCCGACAGCTGCTTTCGTCCACCAACGGTGCCACGCCGCTGTAG
>NZ_AZQX01000087.1:0-23850 GCF_000568385.1 Halomonas sp. BC04 | reverse complement strand
CTTCACGATGCCGTACAGTCAGGCCGGTTCCGTTCCGATCTTTTCTACCGACTAAGCACGATATCAATCCAGCTTCCAAACATAAAGGACCGGACCGATTTTAATGACTTGGCACGACACATACTTCACAAAATCGATCCGAATATTGAACTGACCAATTGTGGTGCCCATAGGCTTCGACAGCATGACTGGCCAGGAAACATACGTGAGCTACGCAACTTTCTCACTCGCCTTGTCGTGCTTAATGATGGAAAAAATGTTACCAGAAAGGAAGTCGAAAGTACTTTTGAGATGGAAGATTCGCTAGGCTTATCTAGCACAACGGAAACCGTAAAGCCCCTGCCGAAAGACTCACGTGAGCGAGACATCGATCATCCGTCACCTGCCAGCCGTGATTTGTGCGATACACGCAAGAATCGGCAGCGACTTCTCGCTGATCAGATACAGCAATCGTGTGAGCGTAATTTATATAATGTTTCCCGAGTAGCCCGGGAACTGGGTGTATCACGCAGCACGGTCTACAAGTATCTCAAGCAATAAAACTACAACATTTCGCAGACGTCCTTGCAAAGGCACGCGAGGGCCAGTACCTGAGACGAAGTACAGGAAACGGGCTCCTGCGTTGTTGAAGAGAGAGACTGCCCCTTTATGCGACCTGTTCGGCCCATGACACGGAGACGGAAATGAGGATAGTCCTCGCCCCTGATAGCTACAAGGATGCGCTGTGCGCACACGATGCCGCTGCAGCCATGGCGACTGGAGTGCGGCGTGCGATACCGGATGCCAAGCTTGTCGTATGCCCAATGGGGGACGGGGGGGAAGGCACCCTGGACGCCTTGCTGGCTGCTACCGGGGCGCAACGTCGTGAGGCCAACGCCCATGATGCCCTGGGCCGGCCCATCAGGGCAGCATGGGGTTGGCAGCAAGAGAGCCATACGGCATATATCGAGCTCGCCGAGACCAGCGGCCTGCAAGCCCTCACCCGGGACGAACGTACGGCCCGGTACAGCACGACCGTAGGTGTCGGTGAACTGATTTGCGAGGCACTGGATGCCGGCGCGGAGCACTTGCTACTGATGCTTGGCGGCAGTGCTACCAATGATGGCGGCGCTGGCATGCTTACCGCACTGGGTGCACGTTTGCTCGATGCTCGTGGCCAGCCTCTCCCCCCAGGCGGGGCCGCATTGGCCGAGCTGGCAGATCTCGACCTGTCGGGTCTCGACCCGAGACTACAGCATCTAGTAGTAGAAACGGCGGTGGATGTGGATAATCCGCTGACTGGTGAACGTGGTGCCAGTGCCGTATTCGGCCCCCAGAAAGGCGCCGCCTATCAGGATGTAAAGAGTCTCGATGCTGCACTCGGGCACTTTGCCGATCACGTTGCACGAGCACTGGGGAAGGATCATCGTCACGTGCCAGGCACTGGCGCCGCAGGCGGGATGGGGTTTGCCGCCCACGCAATACTCGCTTCCAGTTTGCGCCCTGGTATCGAGCTTGTCATGGAGCAGGTCGGCTTCGAACGAATCCTGAGTGATGCAGATCTCGTCATTACCGGCGAGGGTCAGCTGGATGGCCAGAGCCTGTCCGGCAAGACACCGATTGGTATTGCCCGGGCTGCCAAGCGCCACGATGTGCCCGTCGTGATCCTCGCCGGCTGTTTGGGCAGTGGTTGGCAGGCTGCCTATGAAGAAGGAGTAACCGCCGCGTTTGCTCTTGCCGACAGGCCCATGGAACTGGAAGCGGCACTGAAAGCCTGCGCCGGCCAGCTTGCCGACCGAGCCGAGGCCGTAGCTAGACTCGTTTCCGCCTGGACATCGAACTAACAACAGAGGGGAAACGCATTTCTCCCCCTCGATCTTTCACTAAGCCAACCTCCAACCTGCTCATCGGGCACGTGAAAGGCTCAGTACTACGATACCCCCCAGCACGATACCCCCGCCGATCAGCTGTATGCCGCTCAACATCTGCCCCAGCACCAGGTAGCCCAGCGCCAGCGAAGCCACCGGTTCGACATTCATCACCGGTGCGTTGCGAGCCATCTCCAGCCGCGGCACGCTGATGAAGAGTACCGAAAACGCCACGCTATAGAGAACGGCGAGTGACACCAGCCCCGCCCAGCCGGTGGCACTCGCCGGCAACGCCATGCCGCCGGGCACCAGGCTCATCGCGCCGGCCAGCAACATGGCAGCCAGTACCGTCAACATGGTCAGCAGGCTGCGCAGGGTACTGCCCACCTCGCCGAGGTGATGCTCGGTAATCCATAGCGCGAGGGAGAAGGCCGTGGCGGCGCCGAGGCCGAAGGCCACGCCCGCCAGCCATTCCTCGCCAAGAGCCTCCGGTGCGATGAGCAAGGTTGGCACATCGAGCACCACCACCAGTCCAACCAGGATCACGCCCATGATCAGCGCCGCACGCAGCGTGGGACGCGGCCCTCCCAGCGCCCAGGTCAGCAGTGCCAGCTGGATGGGAAAGGTGTTCATCAGCAGCAGCGCCACCACGACCGGTATGCGGGCCACCGCCGAGTAGAGGCAAAGGCTCTGCACCGCTACCATCAGTCCCGCCAGCAGCTGCCAGCGACGCGCCCCCGCCGGCACTACCAGGCGCTTGCCCTGGGCAATGAACAGAACAACGAGCACGGCAAGTGCGACGGCGGAGCGGACGAGTACGGCCAGCAGCAGTCCTGTACCCTCGTCGAAGGCCAGGCGAGCCGCCACATGGTTGCCGGCAAACAGGGTGGCGACACCGGCCAGAAGCAAGACGGCAACATGACGGGGCAGCAGGTCGGGTACGGCCATCGCCGATGACGACATGGCGGGTTTCCAGTACTTGAAGGGTGGTGGCCAGCATGCCAGCGTTTTCCACAGAAGCCCACACTGCCCCGCCCTGGCCATGAGCAATGAGCAATGAGCAATGAGCAATGAGCAATGAGCGCGTCGAACGATAGGCTGCAAAGCAATGCGTGATAGACTAAGGTCTAACGACTATGCTGCCCCCTTACTCATCCTGACGGGAGAGCCGATGGAGTCCTCGGTACTGGTCATCAATTGTGGTTCGTCTTCGATCAAGTACGCGCTGGTACCCGCCGCAGCGGACCAGCCACGCCTCGCCGGCGCTGCGGAGCGCGTGGGCAGTAGCGACGCCTACCTGAAGGGTAGCGACAGCCACGGCGAGCGTTTCGAGAAGGCACTCCCCGGCGCCGACCATACCCGGGCGCTCGAAGCCATCCTGGCGCATCTCGAGGGTCGCCGGCCCGCTGCCATCGGCCATCGCATTGTCCACGGCGGCGAGCACTTCACCAAGGCCGCACTGATCGATGACGCGGTAAAGGCCGCCATCGAGACCACCGCCGCCCTGGCCCCGCTGCACAATCCCGCCAACCTGGAAGGCGTGGCGGCCACAGGCAAGCTGTTTCCCGACCTCCCACAGGTGGCCGTGTTCGACACCGCCTTTCACCAGTCACTACCACCCCGAGCCTTCCGCTACGCCCTGCCGGAGGCGCTGTATCGCGACCACGCTATCCGTCGCTACGGATTTCATGGCACCAGCCACGCCTACGTCAGTGAACGTGCCGATGCCTTGAGCGGCATCCAGGGCGGTTGGCTCACGGCACACCTGGGCAATGGCTGTTCTACCTGCGCCGTCTGGGAGGGTCACAGCCTCGACACCAGCATGGGGCTGACCCCGCTCGAAGGCGTAGTGATGGGCACCCGCAGCGGGGACGTGGACCCCGGCCTCCATGCCCACCTGTCACGCCAGCTCGGCTGGAGCCTGGAACGCATCGATGACGTTCTCAACCGCGGCAGCGGCCTGCTGGGGCTCTCCGGGCTGACCAACGACATGCGTGAGCTGGAAAATGCCGCCGGCGAAGGCCATGAGGGTGCCAGGCTCGCCATCGACGTGTTCTGCTATCGCATCGCCAAATCGCTGGCCGCACTCTCCTGCGCCCTGCCCCGCCTCGACGGCATCGTCTTCACCGGTGGTATCGGCGAGAACTCGCCGCTGGTTCGGGAGAAGGTCATCGCCAACCTTCCCCACTTCGGCCTGGGTCTGGATCGCATCGCCAACGCCGAGACGGTGCGTGGACGCGAAGGCCGCATCGACGGTGGGCATCCAGCGGCACCGCGCCTATGGGTCATCCCCACCGATGAAGAGGGCCGCATCGCTGCAGAAACCCGCCAGCTACTGGAAGAGATCACCGCATGACACCACGCAATGCCCGCCCGCAGCCACAGGTCCTGCTGATGGTGCCGACCAGCGTGGGCGTAGGCCTCACATCGGCCAGCCTGGGCCTGATGCAGGCCCTGGACACCATTGGCCTCAAGGCCGGCTTCCTCAAGCCGTTCCGTCAGGACGAACTCAACGGCCCCGGGCCCGACCGCTCCACAGCGCTGGTCAGCAGCACACTGGGCCTCGAGGCACCGCCACCCATGGCCCAGGCCGAGATGGAGCGACTGCTGCGCCAGGACCGGCTCGATGTGCTGATGGAGCAGGTGATCGAACTGCATGACCAGGCCATCGAGCGGCACACCGGCACACCTCCGGAGCTGATCGTGGTGGAAGGCGTGGTGCCGACCGCGCATGGCACCTACGCCACCCAGCTCAACACACAGCTGGCCCATGCCCTCAATGCTCGCATCATCCTGGTGGGCAGCGGCGATACGCTCGAGCCTCAGGCCCTGGCCGAGCAACTAGACATGCACGCCCAGGCCTTCGGCGGCATCGGCTCCGCACGAACCCTGGGCTGCATCCTCATGCGCATGCGCAACCTGCCGGGCAGCGAGGTCCCGCCGGTGCTCGCCCCCGGCGGCGGCATGCCGGTGGATGCCAGCCTGCTGGCGGAGCTGCGCCGCCATTCCCCCGCCCTGGCCACCGACCGCTTCCACCTGATCGGAGTGGTGCCCTATAACGCCGCATTGATCGCGCCCCGCGTCATCGACGTGGCCCGCGCCTTGAACGCCCGCTTTCTCAGCGAGGGCGATGCGGCCAACCGCCGGGTGCTCTCCACCAGCCTCTGCGCCCGCAGCGCCGCCAACGCCCTCCACGCCTTCCGCCCCGGCAACCTGATCGTCACCTCGGGTGACCGTGACGACATCGTGCTGGCCTCGGCGCTGGCCACCATGAATGGCGTGCCCATGGCCGGCGTGCTGCTGACCAACGGCTATATGCCCAACGACAACATGATCGAGATGTGCCGGCCCGCACTGAAGACCGGCATGCCGGTGCTGGCGGTGGAGACCGACAGCTTCACCACGGCCAAGGACCTGGGCCGCATGGGCAACGACATCCCCATGGACGACCTGGAACGCGCCGAGCAGGTGACGCGCTTCGTCGCCGAACACATCGACCTGCAGTGGCTGAAGGATCACCTGAGCCGGGGCTACACCAGCCGGCTGTCGCCCTCGGCCTTCCGCTACCAGCTGGTCAAGCTCGCCCAGCAGGCGGACCGACGCATCGTCCTGCCCGAAGGCTGCGAACCGCGCACCGTGGAGGCCGCCGCCATCTGCCAGCAGCGAGGCATTGCGCGCTGTGTACTGCTGGCACGTCGCGAAGAGGTCGAGGAGGTGGCGCGAAACCGCGGCATCGAGCTGCCGGAAGGGCTGGAGATCATCGACCCCGAGTCGATACGCTCACGCTACGTGGCGCCCATGGTGGAGCGGCGCAGCGGCAAGGTGAACGAGCTGACGGCCGCGGACCAGCTGCAGGACAACGTGGTGCTGGGCACCATGATGCTGCAACTCGACGAAGTCGATGGCCTCGTCTCGGGGGCGATCCATACCACCGCCAATACGGTGCGTCCGGCCTTCCAGCTGATCAAGACCGCACCCGACTATCACCAGGTATCGTCGATCTTCTTCATGCTGCTGCCGGAGCAGGTGGTGGTCTATGGCGACTGCGCGGTCAATCCCGACCCGGACGCCGAGGCGCTGGCCGAGATCGCCATCCAGAGTGCCCGCTCCGCCCAGGCCTTTGGCATCGAACCGAGGGTCGCCATGATCAGCTACTCCACCGGCGAGTCGGGTAGCGGCGTCGACGTGGAGAAGGTGCGCGCGGCCACCCGCCTGGCCCAGCAGCAGGCCCCGGACCTGCTCATCGACGGGCCGCTGCAGTACGACGCCGCCGCCATCGAGAGCGTGGGCCGCCAGAAGGCACCCGACTCACCGGTGGCAGGCCGCGCCACGGTATTCGTGTTCCCCGACCTCAATACCGGCAACACCACCTACAAGGCGGTGCAGCGCAGCGCCCGGGTGGTCAGCGTCGGCCCCATGCTCCAGGGTCTCAACAAGCCGGTGAACGACCTCTCCCGCGGCGCCCTGGTGGACGACATCGTCTATACCATCGCGCTCACGGCCATTCAGGCGGCCCAGCGCATGGGGCGCTAGCGTCAGAGAGAGTTATAGAGAAAGCCGTTCCGAGGCTGGTAAGGGGCGGGATCGATCCGAGTGGGGAGACCCAGCAGCTGATCGACCAGCAGCCGTGTCGCCGCCGGCGCCAACACCAGCCCATTACGGTAGTGGCCGGCATTGACGTGAAGCCCCTCGACGCCGGGAACGCTGCCGATGAAGGGGATCCCATCCGGTGCCGCGGGGCGCAGCCCGGCCCAGTGATGCTCGATCTCGCAATCGCCCAGGGGCGGTAACATGGCGATGGCGCTGTGTCGCAGCGATTCCCGCGCAGCCTCGGTAGTGCTCTTGTCGAAATCCGCCTGCTCCAGGGTCGAGCCGACGAGCACACGCCCATCGGCGCGGGGAATCAGGTAGCGGCCATCGGCCAGCACCACACGTTCGAGCAGCTGCCTGCCGCCGGGTACCGGCGGCGTGCGAAACAGCATCATCTGGCCCTTCACGGGGCGTACGGGTAGCGCGACGCCGATACTGCCCAGCAGGACACCGCTCCAGGCGCCGCCACAGAGAATCACCTGCCCGGCCGTGAGCCGCCCACGCGACGTCTCCACCCCCGTCAGACGCCCCTGCGTGACGCAGAGTCGCTCGACAGAGGCCCCCTCCTGCAGGGTAACGCCTGGCAGCGCGATGAGGCGGGCTCGCAGCGCCCGGCAGAGCCGGGGGTTGCGGACACTGCCCAGAGTCGGCATCCACAGGCCACTGGGCACGCCTTCCACCAGCCAGGGCTCCTTGCGATAGATGAAGTCCGCATCGACAGCCTCGAGCGGCTTGTTCGAACGACGTGCCCACTCGAACGCCTTGTCGGCGTCGTCGACCCGCAGGTAGAGCAGCCCCTTCTGGCGATACTCGGCGTCGATGCCCGTCGCCTCCAGCAGCTGCGCCGTCAGCGTGGCGTACTCGCCCTCAGCCTGCTGGGCCAGGTTGGAAACAGGGTCGCTGTAGCGCCAGGGGTAGAGCGGCGAGACAATGCCACCCCCGGCCCATGACGCCTCTTGCCCGCATTGTCCGCGCTCTACCAGCGTGACACTGTGGCCGACTTCGGCCAGCTGCCAGGCGGTCATCATGCCAATGACGCCCCCGCCGATAATCAGATAATCACTCACCAGGGCCCCTCATCTCTTGACGCCAAGCGCTGCCCAGAATGGCTCGGTTCGCGCTGGCAGAATGCGCCATAGCTTACCCCGCTTTGTCTGTATCTTCAGCACGGTCGAGACGAACGCGATACGCCCCGCGAAGACGGGGCGCAGAGGGTAACGGCGGGATTCTCCTTTCAGGCAGCAGCCCCTTTCAACCGCTCGCTGCGCCGACGCAACAGTTCCATGGTCACCAGCAGCAGGGTCGAGAGCAGGATCAGGATGGTGGCCATGGCGGCGATAGCCGGGCTGATATTTTCGCGAATGCCGGAGAACATCTGGATCGGCAGGGTACGCTCGGTGGGGCTGGCAATGAACAGCGCCACCACCACCTCATCGAACGACGTGGCGAAGGCGAACAGGCCGCCTGACACCACCCCGGGGACGATCTGCGGCAGGATGATGGTAAAGAAGACACGTAGCGGGTTGGCGCCGAGGCTGGCGCCGGCGCGGACCTGGTTGAAGTCGAAGCCCTGCAGGGTGGCGTTCACGGTAATGACGACGAAGGGCACCCCCAGCACGGTATGGGCCAGGACCAGGCCGGCATAGGAGTTGAGCAGGCCCACCTGGGCGAAGAAGAAGTACATGCCCACGGCGACGATCACCAGCGGCACCACCATGGGGGAGATGAGAAGCGCAATGATCAGTCCCTTGCCGGGGAAATCGGCCCGATTGAGCCCGACCGCGGCCAGGGTACCGAAGGTCATCGCCAGCAGGGTCGCCAGTGGCGCCACGATCAGGCTGTTCTTCAATGACGACATCCAGGGGCCGGAAGTGTCGAAGATGGCCGCATACCACCGCAGCGAGAAGCCCGGCAGCGGATAGGTCAGAAAGGAGCTGCTGCTGAACGACAGCGGAATGATCACCAGCACCGGTGTGATCAGGAACAGCAGGATCAGGCCGCACAAAATGCGGAAAAACCAGAACCAGACCTTTTCCACCGGCGATGCATAGGGAGGCAGAGCCATTATTCTTCTCCTGAGCGGTTCAGTTCCTGATCATCTGCTTGCGGTTCACCAGACGGTGATAGACCAGATAGAGCATCAGCGTTACCACCAGCAGGATGCTGCCAAGCGCCGCCGCCATGCCCCAGTTATTGGTGCTGTTGGTGTAGTAGGCCACGTAGTAGCTCACCATCTGGTCGGCCGGCCCACCCACCAGTGCCGGCGTGATGTAGTAGCCAGTGCCATGATGAAGACCAGAATCGTGCCTGCCGCGATGCCGGAGACCGTCTGGGGCACATAGACCTGCCAGAAGGCGGCGAAGGGATGCGCCCCCAGCGATACGGCGGCGCGCTGGTAGCTGGGCGAGATACCTTTCATCACGCTGTAGAGCGGCAGGACCATGAACGGCAGCAGGATGTGTACCATGGCGAAGAACACGCCGATGCGGTTGAACACCAGCTGGAGTGGCGAGTCGATCAGCCCGGTAAAGATCAAGCTCTGGTTCACCAGACCATTGGACTGCAACAGAATGATCCAGGCCGCGGTACGCACCAGCAGCGACGTCCAGAACGGCAATAGCACCAGGATCATCAGCAGGTTGCTGGTCTTGGCCGGCAGCGTGGCCAGCAGGTAGGCCAACGGGAACCCGAGTGCCAGGCAGATCAGCGTGACGCCACCGGCGATCACCAGCGTGCGCTGGAAGACCGCCTGATAGAGGCGATCGCCTTCAGCGATGCGTTGAATCTGGCCGTTGTCGCCACGCTCGAGATCGACAGATGCCAGCAGATAGCGGTCCGTGGTTGGCGGTGCCGCACGCTGGATACCGAGCCAGGTGGCGGTTTCGCCCCAGGCCTCATCGATCTCGACAAGGGTGGCCGTCCAATCGCCGTTGGTATCGATACTCGCAGGCAGGCCTCGCAGCGTTCGCATCAGCAGGCTGCGGTACTGAGTATCCTCGTAGTTGAGACGCCGGCCGATGCGCCCCAGCCCACCCCCCTGGCGCGAGTCGCGCAGCTCGGCGGCGAAGGCTGCCATGGTGGACTCGTCGGGCAAGCCGGTACCGTCCCACTGCTGGAGCCCGGCCGTGGTAAGCGGCATGACCGTCTCCAACTCGGTATTGTCGACGCTACGCCACAGCATGCTACCGATGGGCATGACAAAGACGACAATCAGAAACAGCGCCAGCGGTGCGACCAGCCCGAATGCCTTCCATTTGCGCAGCCGTTCGGCGCGTCGCAGCTGGGCCTTGAGCGTACCCGCCGGTCTAGATGACGGCTGCGAAGCCGCAATGGTCGTGGTCATGGCCTTCTCCCACTGATGAAGACCGGCGTGACCCAGCGGGTTGGGGCACGCCGCAGGAAACGGGGCAACGGCCGGGAAGCCGCTGCCGACGTCGTGGGATCAGCGCGCCGCCCAGGCGTTGAATCGCTGCTCCAGCTCCTCGCCGTAGTCGACCCAGAAGGCGGTATCCACGGCCAGTGCGCCTTCCATGTTCTCTTCATGGGTGGGCATGCGCCGCGCCTGCTCCTCGTCAAGCTGGGCAATGGCGTCTGGGTGCACCGGGCCGTAGGGAATCTGACTGGAGTAGGCGGCCTGAGTGTCGGGCTGGCTGGCAAACATGATGAAGTCGTAGGCTTCGTCGACATACTCGCTGCCTGAAACGATGGCCCAGTAATCCAGATCGTAGATGCTCTCGTTCCAGACGATCTCCAGGTTACTGCCTTCTTCCTGGGCGGCGGCGATACGCCCGTTGTAGGAAGATGTCATGACCACGTCACCGGCCACCAGCCACTGGGGCGGCTGGGCGCCTGCTTCCCACCACTGGATGTGTTCCTTGATCTCGTCGAGTTTGGCAAAGGCGCGGTCGACACCTTCCGGCGATTCGAGCACCCCATAGACCTCATCGGCAGGTACGCCGTCGGCCATGAGCGCAAACTCCAGGGTGTACTTGGCGCCGCGACGCAGGCCACGGGTGCCGGGGAACTGCTCCACATCCCAGAAATCGGCCCAGGAAGTCGGCGGCGTATCCAGGGCGTCGGCATCGTAGGCGAGCACCGTGGACCAGACGAAGGTACCGACGCCGCACTCATCGAATGCCGAGTCGATCAATTCGTTGCCCAGGCCTAGCCGGCCCCAGTCGATGGGCTCGAACAGCCCCTCGAAACAGCCACGGACCAGCTCCGGAGATTCCATCTCCACCAGGTCCCAGCTGACGTTGCCGGTCTCGACCATGGCACGGATGCGCGACAGCTCACCGTTGTAGTCGCCCGGCGTAAGGTTGATGCCCGTGCTCTCCTGGAAGGGGCCGTAATAGGCCTGCTGCATGGCGTCACCGGACGCACCGCCAAAAGAGATGACAGTCAGTGCCTGGGCACCGGCGGAAACGGCCAGCCCCGCCGTCAGCAGGCTGCCAATGGCAACGCTGCGGCCAAGACGCGAGAGTGGGAAGCGGCTGTGAGTCATATCTTTCTCCTGGTCACTAAGACCTTTGTTGTTGATATGGAACGTTGCTGAAATGGAACGCTGGTGCTGCACACCATGCCAACCCTCCGTGATGGGGGACTGGCACCATGCTCTGCGGTGGTATTCAAGAAGCGTCCAGTGCTCGGACGTCCTCGTCTCGCCAGCCGAGCTCCACCACATCACCCGACTGCATGCTGCTGGTGAACTCATCCACGGAGACGCGGGCCACAAAGTCGTCGTTGCCGGCTAGTTCACAACGCACCCGCAGGTGGTCACCGAGGTAGATGAACTCCCGCACCCGCGCCTGCAAGCGGTTGGGCAACTGCCGTGTTGCGCCATTGAGCTTGATGCGCTCGGGGCGAATCGACAGCCGTGTGGCATCGCCCACCGCCAGGTTCGGGCCAAGCAGCGCACCGGTGTTCATGCCCTCGCCAAAACTAACCCGGCATTGGCGCCCCTCCACGGATTCGATGCGACCGGGCAGGGTGTTGTTTTCGCCAATGAATTGGGCAACAAAGGCGTTCGCCGGGTATTCGTAGAGATTGCTGGGGGTGTCGATCTGCTGGATGATCCCGTCATCGAATACCGCGACGCGATCCGACATGGTCAGTGCCTCGCTCTGATCATGGGTGACGAACACCACCGTCAGGCCCAACTGCTCATGAAGCTGCTTGATCTCCAGCTGCATGTGCTCGCGCAACTGCTTGTCGAGTGCACCGAGGGGCTCATCCATCAATATCAGCTGCGGCTCGAAGACCAGGCGCGAGCCAGGGCGACACGCTGCTGCTGTCCACCGGAGAGCTGTGTCGGGCGCCGCCGGGCGAATTCACCCAGCTTGATCATATCCAGTATCTCGGCCACCTTGCGGTCGGCCTCGGCGGCAGGCATCTTGCGCGTCTTGAGCGGGTAGCGGATGTTCTCTTCCACCGTCATGTGGGGAAAGAGCGCATAGTTCTGGAACACCATGCCGAAGTTGCGCTTGTGAGGAGGTACGCTGTTGAGGCGCTGGGTGCCCAGGAAGATATCCCCATTAGTGGGCACTTCGAAGCCGGCGAGCATCATCAGGCAGGTTGTCTTGCCAGAGCCGGAAGGCCCCAGCAGGGTCACGAACTCCCCCTGGTGGATAGTGAGGTTGAGATCCTTAACCACCAGGTTCTCGCCATCGAAGGTCTTCTGTACCGCATTGAAGCGAACCAGGGGTGGCGCCGAGTGGGAGGGTTCGCTGGTCTTGTTGTTTGGCATGGTGTCACCCGCAGTTGGAAATGGGTGCCGTGACGTCAACAATTACAGACGTTCACATAAAATATCCACATTCCAAGCTATGCGTCCGCCTATCTCTCGTCAAGTATATTTCACACATTCTTTAGCCGTAGTCGCTTCGCAAGCGCCGGACCGGCCATGCCACGCGGCAGAAAATCACCACCAGAACGAACAGGATCCCGTGCCTGAGCAAAGCGCCTCTTTCCCGCGCGAGCCCGCTAGCCTAGAGTGGAGTCATGTTACGCAGTAAATCAGGAGGCTAGCCCATGACGGCTCAAGACCGACCCTCGGTCATGGCAGGAACCGAGCGACGCGCTCAGCTCTCGCTTTTCGCTCGCAATTTCTTCAAGCATCCGCGGATGCTCGGCTCGATCATTCCCAGCTCACCGTACCTGGTGCGACGACTGCTCGAGCCGGTCGACTGGGAGCGCGCTCGCGTCATCGTCGAATATGGTCCCGGCGTCGGCACGATCACACGAGAGATCCTGAGCCGCCTTCATCCGGAGGCAATACTGGTGGTACTGGAGACCAACGAGGAGTTCGTCGACTTCCTGCAGCGCTCCATACTCGATCCACGCCTGCAGATCATCAGCGGCTCTGCCGAAACGATCCAGGCCGAACTCGAACGGCTCGGCCTGCCCGCCGCAGACTATGTGGTGGCGGGCATTCCCTTCAGTACCATGCCGGCGGAGATTCGCGAACGCATCCTCGAGGGGAGCCGGAATGCGCTGCAGCCTGAGGGGGCCATGCTGGTCTATCAGTTTTCCCCCAAGGTCCTGCCCGACCTGCGTCAGGTCTTTTCCGACGTGGAATGCGGCTTCGAGCCCATCAACATCCCCCCGGCAAAAGTCTATTTTTGCCGACCCTGAGCCCGCCACCACAGTCGGGACGGCATGCAGGTGCTCGTCCCGGCCCGGCAGAGCCTGATTGTGCATGACGGGCCTACCCTGCTACCGGCACTGGTTCAGGGCCATCAATGGGAATATCCTCTAGGCATTGCATACCCATCCGCCCCGAACTGTACACAGGGAGAAAGCAATGCCCGGCCTGCTGCCCAATGTCGACCCCGATGGCCTGCTGGAATACTCGGTGGTCTATACCGATCGTTCGTTGAATCACATGTCCCAGCGCTTTCAGGGCGTGATGCGGGATATTTCCACCACCCTCAAGCAGGTCTACCACGCGCATAGTGCCGTGATCGTGCCCGGCAGCGGCACCTTTGGCATGGAGGCAGCGGCACGCCAGTTCGCCACCGGCAAGCACTGCCTGGTGATACGTAACGGCCAATTCAGCTACCGCTGGTCACAGATACTCGAGATGGGAGCCATTCCTGACTCCATCACGGTGCTCAAGGCGCGCCGAGAAGACCCGGAGGATAGCCAGTCGCCCTTTGCCCCGGCGCCCATCGAGGAGGTCGAACGCACCATTCACGACGAGCGCCCTGCCGTCGTCTTCGCCCCCCACGTCGAGACCTCCGCCGGCATCCTGCTGCCCGACGACTACCTCAAGCGCATCGCCGCCGCCGTGCATGCCGTGGGCGGGCTCTTCGTCCTCGACTGCATCGCCTCAGGCACGCTCTGGGTGGACATGCGCACGATCGGGGTGGATCTGCTGCTCAGCGCGCCACAGAAAGGATGGAGCGGCCTGCCCTGCTGCGGCATGGTCATGCTCTCCGAGCGGGCACGCGAGCGAATCGAGGAGACCACCAGTACCAGCTTTGCCTGCGACCTGCGCAAGTGGCTCACCATCATGGAAACCTACGAGAACGGAGGCCATGCCTACCACGCCACCATGCCCACCGACGGCCTGGCACGGCTACGCGACATCATGGATGAGACTGCCGCCTATGGCTTTGACAGGGTCCGCGAGGAACAGTGGGCGTTGGGCGAAGGGGTCCGCTCCCTGATGACCAAGTATGGCTATTCGAGCGTGGCGGCTCCCGGGTTCGAAGCACCCGGTGTCGTGGTCTACTACACCCGTGACCCGGGCATCGTGGGCAAGTTTGCCGCCGCCGGGGTTCAGGTGGCGGGTGGGGTACCGCTGATGTGCGACGAAGGCGAAGACTATCAAGCCTTCCGCATCGGCCTGTTCGGCCTGGACAAACTGCACCATCTCGAGCGCAGCCTGGCCAACCTGGAGGCTGCGCTCAAGCAGATCCGCTGACGCCCCCGGCATGGCAGCAGGGCGGCCAATAGGCCGCCCTACCCTGTAACGCGTTCGTTATGCCGTCCCGTCGTTGCGGGGGCTTCAGGCTCCCCCTACCCCCCGCGGCATCATCCCTATGTTGTTTTCTACCGACTTCACCCCAGGGGTGTTCTCGATGGCCACCTGAACGGCCATCCGCTCCTCCTGGTTCTCCACCAGGCCCCAGGCTTGAACCGCGCCATCGGCGACGATGATGTTGATCCGGTCGACCCAGACCCCGGTGATATCTTCGATCTCCTTGAGGATAGCATCGCGAATCTCTCGATCATCGACGCTGACCGCCTCGGCGTCGGCCTTCTGGTGGGAAAAGCCACGCAGCAGGTTGGCCCGGCTGACGATCCCCACCAGGCGGCCGTCGCGTACCACCGGCACCCGCTTGATGTGATGCTTTTCCAACAGCTTGGCGATCTGGCGCAGTGACTCGTCCTCACCGATGGTCACCGGATCGCGGGTCATGATCTCGCGCGCCTTGCGTGCATGGGTCTTGATGTACTCGCTAGGATTATTGCCCTCGAGCAGCTGCAGCCACCAGGACTTGCGCCGATCCGTGTCATTCTCGACCCGTCGCATCAGGTCGCCCTCACTGACGATGCCCAGCACCTTCTCGTCCGCATCCACCACCGGCAAGGCACTGATATTATTGTCAAGCAAAAGCTGTGCAATTTCCCGAACGTCGGCGTCGGGCGATACGGTAATGACATTGGGCGTCATGACATCGGCAGCTTGCATGGTGGTATCTCCGGATAATAAAACGGGAAGGCATAACTATTAATCTAGCCTGGCATGGCGGCTCTCACAAACCGCCCCTGTCAGTTACATTAGCAGACAAGGGCTTTCATGTGCTTGACATGAAGCAAACCTGGTCCTCAAGTCGATGCCGTGATGGCCGAGTTTCCTGCTTGCTCCACCTCCTCTCCCCCCTCCTGATAGACCTGCTCGACATCGACGATACGTGAACGGCTCATGACGATCTTCCAGCGCTGAATAATAGGCCGGGTATTGATGCCCTCCTCGCGGATGACCAGGTTGAGCAGGTGACGCTTTTCCACCGATTCCTGGGATACCTGTCCATCCTTCAGCCGATAGACAAGGTGCTCCCCCTTGTCCATCAGTCGTGCCAGCAGCGACAGGTCAAGTGACAGGGTTTCGCGGGTCTTCTCGTAGCCGCTGAGAAATCGGGTTGGGGACATGCGGGAGCTCGAGCGATAGTGGAGCACCACTTCTTCTCGCTGGGCCACATTGCGCTTGCGCACCCTTTGAATGTCTTCATCGAGCTTGCTGAATCGCTTGTAATCGAACCATTCCAGTTGGCGACCCACCAGCGCACCGCTGGTGGCATCCAGATACTGGCGCCGCCACTTCGGGCGGCCCTTGCGCAGCCAACGCCACAGCGTATTGCGCAAGTCGTCCTTGAACACTTCCCGCATGGCATAGAGAACGGCCATCGCCAGCACGAACAGGGCCGTGATGTCGCCCAGGGAGTCACGGGCCTGGAGCAGACCCAGCGAGACGAATATCATGACCACGGCCGTGGCCAACCCCTTGACCGCCTTCTGCTCGCCGCTGCCCAGTTCCTGACTCTGTGGTTTCAGCGTCACCGGATGCTCGATCAACCGCCGCAGCAGCCGCATCTTGTTGGACATCCGGGTGGGATCCTGGATGACTCGGCGGGAGTTGTACTCTTCGCGCTCACGATAGTCGCTCTCGGCGGTGCAGATCGCCAACAACCGCTTGCGAATCGAGCGAAATCCCTTGCCCCGTGGCAGGTTGGCCACCAGCGCCAGCAACTGCTGCTCGGTGAACCAGGAAAGGTAGTTGTCGATATTCGCGTAGTACTTGTGCAGCTTCTCACTGCCGGGCTGGTTGCGACGCAGGCGACGCAGGATACCCTGCGCAAGCTCGCACAACTCCTCGAGCTGCTCGTTCAGGCGCGCCGCCGGGGGCGCCGTGTCATCGACGCGCTCCGACTCTGCGTCAGGTGAATCGCCTTCTGCATTCGACTCTCCCCGGCTATCCTGCCGCCGTTCCTCCTCCTTCACCTTCCGGGCAGTATCCAGCAGAGTCTGGGTCGAGCGCTCCAGTGCAACGACGTACTGGTAAGCGTATAGGCTGAGGCTCAAGCGATACTGGTCGCTGGTCAGCTTGCCGCGGCTGGCCAATCGACTGAGCACCAGAGGCAGATGGTGCTTGTCGCTGTAGTAGGTGCGCTTGCTGTGAATGGCACTGTGGTAGAAGGCGTCCTCCGAGATGACGTGATCGTTCAATCCCAGCTCACCGGGAACGAACAGGAAGACATCCAACCGGTGCGAAGTCTCCTCCTGCAGGACACGGGAGATCTTGAGATGAAAGCTGTCCTTGCGTTCGACGGTGATCACGTCGCCACTGCTCCTGGTCCAGGGGCCGATGGCCGGTAGTATCCAACCTCATGGTACGGCGGAATGCGGCCAGCTTGCCACGCGCCCACCCAACGCCCTGCACTGAGGATCCGCCTGCCAGTCAACGCAGGGACGGCCTCATTCAGGCGATGCCTTCTGCGAACTGGTGTCCCCGTGGGGATCGGCAATGCCTGCCTCTCCCGGTTCGCGCCCCTTGGCATCACGAAAACGCCCCTGCTCACCGTCGCCGCCCAGCTCTGTGCCGGCGGACATGTCATCGCCAGGCCGGCCTTCCATGCTGATGCTGAGTCTCGGCATCCCCAGATCGATCTCCTGGCTTCCATGCGCTGCTTGAGCAGCAGGTTGAAGGCGCGCGCCACGTCCCACTGCATCTCCGGGGCGGTGCGAAAACGCATGCGCAGGATCGGGCAGCCATCCTCGAACGCCTGAATACCTTGCATCTCCAGCGGCGACCAGATGTGGTGTCGCATCATCGGGTCCTGGCGCAGCTCCAGCGCCGTCTCCTGCATCAGGGTGATGGCGTCATCGATCTTCATGGTATGGGGAATGCGCAGCCGCATCAGGGCGATACCGAACTGCCGCGACATGTTGTGGATGGATTCGATACGACTGAAGGTGATGATGTGCACCACCGCGTCCAGGTCGCGCAGTCGCACGGTGCGCAGGGTCAGTCCCTCGACGGTCCCGATGTGGCCGTTGATCTGGACGAAGTCATCCACCGCCAGGGAATCCTCGATGATGATGAAGATACCGGTGATCAGGTCCTGCACCAGGGTCTGGGCGCCGAAGCCCAGCGCCAGGCCGATGACGCCGGCACCGGCCAGCAGCGGCGTGACGTTGACCCCCAGGTTGGCCAGGCCGACGATGCTGGTGATCACCACAATGGTGGCAAAGATCACGTTGCGAATCATCGGCGTGATGGTCTGGGCTCGCGCCTGATTGACTCGGCGGCCCCGGGAGCGTCCCGAGGAGATCAGGGCCCGCTGTATCGCCGTATCGGCAAATATCCAGACCAGCCACGCCAGCAACACGGTGAAGCCCAGCGCCAGCAGCGCCTGGCCGATACGCATGCCAGCCACTCCCTCCTGGCCAAGGCCGAACAGCGAGGCGCCCCACACCTGCAACGACAGTTCGGCGAAGACGATCCAGGCAACCACATGCGAGAGCGCATAGCCGAAGCGTTCGAGGCGACGCCGGTACTCGCTGATGCGGCGCCGCTTGGAGCTACGTTCGGTGTGACGCTGGATCAGGCCGGTAACCACCAGGGTCAGCACCAGCAAGGCGGCAGAGACGATCGAGCGAGCCAAGGCCGCGCCGACATCACCCACGGTGATGAAGATCGCCAGCAGCGAACCCACCACGATCAGCAGTGCCGGCACATGCCACAGCCCACCAATGATACGCGCCAGCTCGATGGTGGTGCCGCCCTCACGGCGTACACGCCAGCCGCGATTGCGGATCAGGTGCTTGATCGGGCGCTTGAACTTGATAATGAAGCGAATGCTGAGAATGGCTGCGAGCATATTGGCCAGCACCGAGCCCAGCGCCGCCAGTTCATCCCCGACCATCAGTGACAACCGTGCCGAATTGAGTGCATCGCCAAGGGCGATCAGTGCACCGATCACGAACAGCATGCGCAGGGCGCGCTGCTGCAGAATCAACACCGCAATGAAGCGATGGCCTCGGGTGAAGACCGATACCACGCACTCCACGATCACCGACAAGGTACGGCCACATAGCGCCAGGTAGGCAATGATCAGCGCCAGGGTGCGCCCAGGGCTGGCGGGCAGCACCTGGGCCAGCCCCATGACCAGAAAGAAGGCGAGCGCCCAGGGCAACATGCGACGAAGGAAGTGCAGCGCCAGCAGCCAGCCGCGGGGCTCCCGCGGCAGATCGAGGGGCAAGCCTCGCCTCATGAACAACTGCCTGCCCAGGGCGATCAGGATCACCAGCAGCCCCGCCCAGATCGCCAGCAGCACGGTGCTCTCGATGGTGAAGCGTGCGATCTCGGCGGAACCGGTGTCGACCATCAAGTCGCCGAGATCCTCCCAACCCTGCTCCAGTTGCCGCTGCCAGTCATCGATCGGCGACTCGCCGGCCTCGGCCTGCTCACCCAGCTCGCTGAACGTCTCCGCCAGGGCGCCGAGCAATCCCTGCCGCTGCCCAATTCCCTCTTCTGCCCGCTCGGCGTGCACCCGCTGCAGCTCGCGCAGGTTCTCGAGCAGTGCCTCGCGCTGCTGGGTATCCTCAAGGGTACCAATTACCTCGTTCAGCGACTGCTGGAACGCCTCGGGGTCGTGGGCCGCGCCCTCCTCGCCCGCTCCCAATCCGCCAAGCGGCAGGGACTGAGCGCTCAGCGGACCACTGAGGAGAAGCAATATGGCGGCGAGCATGATCGGCAACCAGGGCCAGTCCCTGGTACCTCGCCTGCGACTCATCAACGCCTCAAACAAACCACCTGGCATTACGTCACTACTCCTTGTCCATGTTCGCGGCCTCGCCCTGTGACAGCAGCCAGTCATCATCGATTCCTCCGAGCCTGCCCAGCACTATGCCAGGAGCCTGTCGGACTTAACGCTGATCTACTCCGAGATCCGGCCTTTCGGCCAATTTCATTCGATCTGATTCGTTAAATAGCGGGCTATTCGCCTCATCAGTTCGATAAACTTGTCTCGAAATCCAAATCTCTCGCGACGATCGGTCAAATCCGACAGACTCCTAGGCTAGCGACCAAGACCGCACGACTCGCACAGGATGCCTCCATGCTGCCTCAATCACCACCCATGCCAATGAGTTACGAAGGCAAGACTCGGCAAGTGGGTGTCGAAATCGAATTTGCCGGCCTGCCTCCCTCGGAGACCACGAAGCTGGTGCACAGTCTCTTCGGTGGTGATATCAGCGTGGTCAGCCCTCATCGAATGAAGGTGGAGGGGACACGCTGGGGCAGCTTCGTCATCGAGCTGGATACTCAGTATGCACACCCCGATGCGAAGCTGCTCGAGGAGGTGCCACGCAAGGAGAGCGAGTGGGAACGGCAGCGTCATCAGATGCGCGTGGACTTCCATAACCGGACGCGTCAACTGATCGGCGATGTGGTTACCGGGCTGGTGCCGACCGAAGTCGTCTGCCCGCCGGTGCCCTGGGACGAGCTCGGTGAGCTGGACGCCCTCTTCAAGGCGCTCCACAGCCATGGAGCCAAGGGGACCGATGCCAGCCTGCTCTACGGCTTCGGCCTCCACCTCAACCCCGAGGTGGTCAGCCTGGAAGTTCCATATATTCTCAGGCAATTGCGAGCCTATCTGCTCCTGGCCGAGTGGCTGCGCCAGGAGATCGATATCGACATCACCCGCGAGGTGCTGCCCCATGCCAACCCCTTTCCCAAGCCTTACGCGCTCAAGGTGCTGGATCCCGCCTATGCACCCGATCTCGACGGACTGATTGCCGACTACATCGCCTTCAACCCGACCCGCAACCGGGAGCTGGACCTCTACCCGCTGTTTGCCTTTCTCCGCCCGGATTACCCCCACGAACTGTTCCAGGACAAGCTGGTCAAGGCACGTCCCACCTTCCACTACCGCCTGCCCAATGCCCAGCTGTCACAGTTCGGCTGGGGTGCCGTGGTGGAGTGGAATCGCTGGGTCGAGGTAGAGCGCCTCGCGGCCGACAATGCAGCGCTCACCAAGCGGGCGGCCGCCTACGTCACCTATCACACTCAGCCGCGCCTGACTCGCTGGATCGGAAAGCTGCGCGACTGGATCCGGGAGGCCCGCACCCCTCATGACCCGCCCCCTCATCGGCATCACGACCTCTGACTACAAGAGCCGTATCGCCTGGTGGTTCGACTGGTTCGCCGTTTGGCGCCATGGTGGCCACCCGCTGCGGCTCTCCCCCTCGCGCCCGCTCCCCGCACACCTCGATGGCCTGATCATCGGCGGCGGTGACGATATCCAGGCCCATCTCTACGGAGGCGAGGTCCAGCTCGACGTCCGGGTGGACCCTCAGCGCGACGAGCTGGAGCTGGAGCTCATTGAGCGCTTCGTTCCCCTGGGCAAGCCGGTACTGGGCATCTGTCGCGGCGCCCAACTGCTCAATGTACACCTGGGAGGCACCCTCGACCCGGACATCTATACCACCCATGAGGGCTGAAGCGGCGCAGAACCGTGCTGCCCCGCAAGACGGTGGATATCGTCGCCGACAGCCAGCTGCATCGTATCCTCAAGGTCACCTGGTGCCGCATCAACAGCCTGCACCACCAGGCCGTTCAGCAGACCGGGCCGGGCATCGAGATCGTGGCCCGGGACCGGGACGGCCTGGTACAGGGCATCGAATCCCGGGAACATGAGTTTCTCATCGGCGTGCAGTGGCATCCGGAGTGGCTGATCTTCAACCGCCCCCAGCAGCGGCTCATCCACGCCCTGGTCGAAGCGGCCCGACGCGGCATGCCCGCGCCTGAGCGCTCAATGAAAGCCGAAGGATAGCCGAACGACCGCGGCCACCCGAAGGTGGCCGCTGGTCGTCGTCATTGTCGGGGGGTATCAGCTTTCCAGGGTGGCATCCAGCGTGATCTCTGCATTCAGCAGCTTGGAGACCGGGCAACCCGCCTTGGCCTTCTCTGCGGCTTCCTGGAAGGCGGCCTGGTCGGCACCGGGGCTGCGCACCCGTGTCTTGAGATGCACGGCGCTGATGCTGAACCCGCTATCGTCCTGGCTCAGCGTGACGGTCGCTTCGGTCTCGATCTTCTCGGGCTCGAGACCTGCCTCCCCCATGATCATCGACAACGCCATGGAGTAACAGCTGGCGTGGGCCGCACCGACCAGCTCTTCCGGGTTGGACCCCGGCTTGCCCTCGAAGCGCTGGCCGAAATTGTAGGACACTTCCTCGAGCGCACCGCTCTCGGTCGAAACCTGACCGTGCCCCTCTTTCAGACTACCCTGCCAGACAGCGCTAGCGGATTTCTTCATGCTCATGTCGACTCCTTGCGATGATGGGAACTGGTCGATAAGGGATGGCGAGAGCGGCAGAGCTTGCCGCCACCATCCCTCACCATAGCGCATGGGCTTGTCTTCGCCATCCCTTTTACGCAATTATATGGAAATATTTTCCAAATAATTCATATCAAGAGCACCGCAATGCCATGACACACACCCGTACTCAATGTGTCACGCTACCCGCAACGGCACACGAAGCGCCCATCGAGCTGCCGGCCATCGGCCAGGGAACCTGGTACATGGGCGAAGGCCTGGCCCCTCACCGCGACGAAGTCCGTGCCCTGCAGCAAGGCCTCGAACTCGGCATGACCGTGATCGATACCGCCGAGATGTATGGTGACGGGGGTGCCGAGGAAGTCGTCGGCGAGGCCCTGGCCGGGCGCCGCGAACGGGCCTTCCTGGTCTCCAAGGTCTACCCCTGGAACGCCGGTCGCCAAAGCGCCATCGATGCCTGTGAACGCAGCCTTTCCCGCCTGGGCACCGACTGTCTCGATCTCTACCTGCTGCACTGGCCGGGCAACATCCCGCTCGAGGAGACCCTGGAGGCCTTCGAACGACTGCGCGAGCAGGGCAAGATTCGACGTTATGGCGTCTCCAACTTCGACGTCGACGAACTCGATGCGCTCCATGCCCTGCCCGGCGGCGGCGACTGCGCGGTGAACCAGGTGCTCTATCATCTCGGCTCGCGGGGCATCGAACATGCTCTGCGCCCGCTGATGCAGCGCCTGGGCATGCCGCTGATGGCCTACTGCCCGCTGGCCCAAGCCGGCCAACTGCGCAACGACCTGTTCGATCACCCGGTAGTGCGTGAGCTTGCCGACGGGCTGGGCATCACCCCGGCCCAGCTGCTGCTGGCGTGGGTCACCCGCCCCGTCGGTGGCCACCGCGACGTCATCGCCATTCCCAAGGCAGTGCAGCCGACGCATGTCGAAGAGAATGCCGCCGCGTTGACGGTTCGGCTCGATGACGAGGCGGTGGCGCGGCTCGACGACGCCTTTCCGGCGCCTGCTCGCAAGGTGCCGCTGGATATCGTTTAGACTCTGTCCGAAAACTGGCTGCGCTCGCCGGCTTTTCGTAATCGCCTAGGAAGCGTTCTTGTCGCGCAGCTTGGCCAGGTTGGCGGCCAGGTGCTCCGATCCCAGGCGACGCATCAATTCGATGTTGCGCTCGGGTATCGCCTCCGGATCGGCATGGTGTGCCAGCGCCTGCTCGAGGCTCGCCTCCCGCAGCAGGTGCAGCATCGGCCACGGGGAGCGATTGGTGAAGTTGGCGGGGTCGTCCGGCTCGACATCCTCGAAGCAGTAGTCGGGATGGAAACTGGCCAGCTGGTAGATGCCCTCGTAGCCCTGATCGGCCATCAACGCCTCGGCGACGGCCAGGAAATCGAGGTAGTCGTCGAAGTCCCCCAGGCCATGACGCAGCACCAGCAGGGTCGTCTCGACCGCCGGCGTTTCGTCGAGTCGATGGCACTCCTCGATCAGCGTCAGCAGGGCCGGCTCCCACTCGCTGGCCTCCACTTCCACATAGCGAATGGTGTCGCGGGCCAGCTCCCGGCCGGCGAAGGGACAGACATCGTGGGCAACCACAAAGTGCTCGACCCAGGTACGGGTCGCGGCGAGGGCGGGGCTGATCGAAGCGGACATGGCAGGGCTCGGCAGGTGACGGAACCCCATGGTCGAACGCGGCGGCAAGGAATGCAAAGCCCAAGGCGGCCATCAGGCACTTTTCTCGTCACGCCGGGAGGCCAGCCGGTCAGCCAGCCGCGTCGGCTCGGGCAGCTTGGTGCGTCCCAGGCAGCGAACCACCCAGTCGAGCGAGGTCGGAAGCGAGATGCGATGGCCCAGCGAGATATAGAGCGGCTTGACCCCCAGGCGCGAGCGGAGCACCGCACCGATGGTCTCGCCGCGATGGCGCAGCGGGGTCCAGTCTCCCTTCGCCTCGGGCACAGGGTCATGCGTGCCGCATAGCCGCGACTTGGCCACGCCGATGGTCGGCAGGTCGAGCCACAGCCCCAGGTGCGAGGCCACCCCCAGGCGGCGCGGGTGGGCGATGCCCTGGCC
>NZ_AZQX01000086.1:0-16077 GCF_000568385.1 Halomonas sp. BC04 | reverse complement strand
AGCCTTGTGAACATCCAGTCCGATATAAGCGGCATGGACGTAGCTGGCTGCGTTGAGTCGCTCAGCGGCGGTACGTACCACAACGACCTGTTGAGTTGCGTTAGACTGTTTCATGACCTGCCTCCCTCAATAGTGGCTCTGTGTTGTTGCCCAACTTCAACGTAACCCACGACGTTGAGGAGGGGCAGGTCAATCCATCATGTCTACAGCGCGGCCATGACTTCCCTTGCCATTTCACGCCAAAGTGTGAAGATCCAAAGGTTATCCACCTGCGTGGCGAGAAGCGCCGGCTCAGCTTCTCTGCTCCAAGCCCGAGACATTCAATGCCAGACACCCGCCCCACCGCCATCCTTCTGATGGGCCCCACCGCCGCCGGGAAGACCGATCTGGCCATGGCGCTGCATGAGCGTCTCGAGTGTGACCTGATCAGCATGGATTCGGCCATGGTCTACCGCGGCATGGACATCGGCAGCGCCAAGCCCTCCCCGCACGAGCTGGCGCGGGCGCCGCACCGCCTGATCGACATTCGCGACCCGGCCGAGCCCTATTCGGCGGCGGATTTCCGCGATGACGCGCTGCGTGAGATGCGACAAATCACCGCGGCAGGCCGTACGCCGTTGCTGGTTGGTGGCACCATGATGTATGCCAAGCGGCTGCTCGAGGGTGTGGCCGACCTGCCCCCGGCCAACCCGGCCATACGTGCCGAGCTGCAGCGTGAGGTCGAGCGTGACGGGCTCGCCGCCCTGCACGAGGCGTTGTCGCGTATCGACCCGAGTCCGCCCGACGTATTCACCCCAACGATCCACAGCGACTGATGCGTGCCGTGGAGGTCTATCGGGCCAGCAATATGACCCTCACCGAGCTCTGGCGACAGCAACGCCCTGAAACCTTCCCATGGAAAGTGTTGTCGATAGGAGTCACGCCACTCGAACGTCGTATCCTGCACGAGCGTATTGCCCGACGCTTCGATGCCATGCTCGAAGCCGGCTTGATTGGGGAGGTGGAGGCGCTGCGTGCCCGTGGTGACCTCCATGCCGATCTGCCTCCATGAAGAGTGTTGGCTATCGTCAGGTATGGGACTATCTCGATGGCAAGGGTGATTTCGAGCAGCTGCGCTATCGCACCGTCGTTGCGACGCGGCAGCTGGCAAAGCGCCAATTGACCTGGTTGCGTGGCTGGCCGGGTCTACACTGGGTCGATACCCAAGGTGAAGACGCGTTGAGTGAAATCCTGAAATTCGTGCGCGAATTCGGCTCTTAGCGTAAGATGTTGGCTTCGAGTGGCCGGGTGACCAGGCCGAGCCGGCATGGTGTCATGCCGCTTAAGGCAGACAACCCAAGAACACAACTTCCACCCCTCATGAGAACGTTTTAGGGAGAGGTAGCATGTCCAAAGGGCAATCCCTTCAAGACCCGTACCTGAATATCCTGCGCAAGGAGCGCATTCCGGTGTCGATTTTCCTGGTCAACGGCATCAAGCTGCAGGGACAGATCGAGTCATTCGATCAGTTCGTCATACTGCTGCGCAATACCGTCAGCCAGATGGTATACAAGCATGCCATTTCCACCGTGGTGCCATCGCGCAATGTGCGTTTGCCGCCGCAGGATCCTGCGGCTCCGCCGGAAAGCAACGTGTGAGGATATTGATTGTTTTTTGAACGTCCCGATGCCGGCGAAACGGCAGTACTGGTTCATGTGGACTTTCAGGATGAGCGCGAGCGCGAGGATCCGGGTGAATTCCTGGAACTGGTGCGCTCCGCTGGTGCCGAACCGGCCACACTGCTGAGTGGCAGTCGGCATCGTCCTGATTCGCGTACCTTCATCGGTAGCGGCAAGGTCGAAGAGCTGCGTGAAGCGCTGCGTGTGCATGGCGCGGAACTGGTGATCTTCAACCATGCTCTGAGTCCTTCTCAAGAGCGCAACCTTGAGCAGGTGCTCAAGTGCCGTGTGCTGGATCGCACGGGGCTCATCCTCGATATCTTTGCTCAGCGGGCACGTACCCATGAGGGCAAGCTGCAGGTGGAGCTGGCGCAATTGGAGTACATGTCGACACGACTGGTGCGCGGCTGGACTCACCTTGAGCGACAGAAGGGCGGCATCGGCCTTCGCGGGCCCGGTGAAACACAGTTGGAGACCGACCGGCGCCTGTTGCGAGCGCGTATCAAGGCCATCCACAAACGACTCGACAAGGTGCGCAGTCAGCGCGCCCAGAATCGGCGTGCCCGTGCCCGTGCCGAGATTCCCAGTGTTTCTCTGGTCGGCTACACCAACGCCGGCAAGTCGACGCTGTTCAATGCATTGACCGAATCGAAGGTCTATACGGCGGACCAGCTGTTCGCTACCCTCGACCCGACGCTGAGACGCCTGGAAGTCGGTGATGTGGGCCCTGTGGTACTGGCCGATACCGTTGGCTTCATCCGGCACCTGCCGCACAAGCTGGTGGAGGCGTTTCAGGCCACCCTTCAGGAGGCCGCCGAGGCTGCGCTGTTGGTGCATGTCATCGACGCTGCGGATCCCGATCGTGAGCGCAACATCGCCGAGGTCGAGGGCGTGCTGAATGAGATCGGTGCCCTGGATGTGCCGATGCTCAAGGTAATGAACAAGATCGACCTGCTTGACAGCGCCCCGCGAATCGAGCGGGACGGCCAGGGCCGCCCCGAGGTGGTCTGGCTTTCGGCGCAGGAGGGCCGGGGCCTCGAATTGCTGGAGGAGGCGCTTTCGGAGTGCCTCGCCGACGATGTGATCGACTTTTCCCTGACCCTTTCTCCGGAGCAGGGGCGGCTGCGGGCGGGCTTGCATGAGCTCGGCGCAGTCAGGGAAGAGCATTTCGAGGAACCGGATGGCAGAGTGGGACTCAAAGTGCGACTTCCCCGGCGCGACTTCCTGCAGCTGATGTCACGGCTGGATGAGCGGGCCGAGGATTATCTTCCCTCCGAACTGTGTGAACGTCCGGTATGGGAGGGCAGATAGCCTCAGGCTGTCTGGCCAGATGGACCGGCATCCCCATAACAGAATAGCCAGGCGCCTAGCTAGGCGCCGATGACAGGATGGCAACCGACTCCCCCACCACCTAATCGATGGTGGCGGGGAGCCAACGCAGAGTGGAGACGACATATGGCTTGGAATGAGCCTGGTGGCGGTGGCAACCAGAACGACCCCTGGAGCGGAGGGGGCCGACGCGGCGGCGGTAACGGCGGCGGCGGAAACCGTGGGGGCAATCAGGGTCCACCCGACCTTGATGAAGCCCTGAAGAAATTTCAGGACAAGCTCAACAGCATGCTGGGCGGCCGCGGCGGCAAAGGCGGCGGTGGCAAGGGCGGCAAGGGAGGCAGCGGCAAGCCGCGCAACGTCTTGGCGTTGCCCGGCCTGCTGCTCGTTATTGCTTTGGCGATCTGGGGAGCCTCGGGCTTCTATCTGGTCGATCAGGCGGAACGTGGCGTCGTACTGCGCTTCGGCAAGTTCCAGGACGTGGTCACGCCCGGCCTGCACTGGAATCCACCCTTGATCGATGATGTGCGCATGGTCAACGTGACCCGGGTTCGCTCGCTGACCCAGTCGCAGGCAATGCTGACCCGTGATGAGAACATCGTCGAGGTCGAGATCTCGGCCCAGTATCAGGTCAACAACCCGCGTGACTTCGTGCTTAACGTGCGTAACCCGCAGCTGTCGATTGAGAATGCGCTGGATTCCGCACTGCGTCACGTGGTCGGTGGCACCGACATGATCGAGATCCTCACCTCCGGGCGTGAAATTCTCGGTAGCTCCGTTGCCAGCCGCCTGCAGTCGTATCTGGACAGCTACGGCACCGGTATTCGTCTGCAGACCATCAACATCGAGTCCACCTCGGCGCCGGGACCGGTCATTGACGCCTTCGATGACGTGATCAGGGCCCGCGAGGATCGCCAGCGGACCATCAACGAGGGCATGGCTTACGCCAACGCCATCATTCCGGCCGCTCAGGGTCAGGCGCAGCGCCTGGTCGAGCAGGGCCAGGGTTATCGTGAGTCGGTGGTTGCCGAGGCCCAGGGCCAGGCCAACCGCTTCAATGCACTGCTGGTTCAGTACCGCAACGCACCGGACATCATGCGTGAGCGACTCTATCTGGATGCCATCGCCGATGTGTTCGGCAAGACGCCGAAGGTGCTGATCGACGTCAGCGACGAAACACCGTTGATGTACCTGCCCCTCGACCAGCGTCCCGGTGGCACGCGTAGCGGCGAGGGAGAGGGCGACGCAGCCCGTGGCGAGAGCGGCGAGCTGGATCCGCGCGTCCTCGAGCGGCTCCGTACCACCTCCTCCTCGCAGGGCGGTGGCAGCAACAGTGGTATCCGCAGGGAGGGCCGCTAAATGATCAATAATCGTTCACTGATTATCGTGGGTACCCTGGCTGCCGCTGCCTGGCTGGCCAGCAACACTCTCTACGTGGTCGACGAGACCGAGCGTGCCGTCAAGCTGCGCTTCGGTGAGGTCATCGAGGAGAACATCCAGCCGGGCCTGCACTTCAAGGTGCCGATCACCCAGACCATACGCAAGTTCGATACCCGCGTGCTGACGCTGGATACCGATACCAGCCGCTACTTGACCCTCGAGCAGAAGGCGGTGATCGTCGACTCCTTCGTCAAGTGGCAGGTGGTCAACCCGACGCGCTACTACGAGGCGACGGCCGGCGATGAGCTGATGGCGATCCGCCTCATTCAGCCACGGGTCGATGAGAGCCTGCGTAACGAGTTCGGCCGACTGGACCTCCAGCAGATCATCGCTGAGCGTCGCGACGACCTGATGATCCGGCCCACCGAGGATCTCGACACGCTGATGCGCGAAGAGCTCGGGGTCTCGATACTCGACATCCGGGTCAAGCGGATCGACCTGCCGGAAGACGTATCGGCGGCGGTCTATGACCGCATGCGTTCCGAGCGTGAGCGGGAGGCCCGCGAATGGCGCGCCCAGGGTCAGGAAGAGGCCGAGCGTATTCGCGCCAACGCCGATCGCCGCCGCCAGGTGCTTCTGGCGCAGGCCACCGAGCGTGCCGAAACGCTTCGCGGTGAAGGCGATGCCGAAGCAGCGGGTATCTTCTCCGAGGCGTATGGCCAGGATCAGGAGTTCTTCTCCTTCTGGCGCAGCCTCAACGCCTATCGGGATAGCTTCGATGGCGATCAGGATATGCTGGTGCTGGATCCCTCCAGCGACTTCTTCCGCTATCTCAAGTCGCCGTTTCCTGACCCGAGGGACTGATGCTCGGGTGGCGAGGAGTAGCCCCCAGGCTGCTCCTCGCCACCGTGATGAGCCTCTCATACGACTCCCGGCGGGGTTCAACCCGCCGTCAAACGTGATAGAATCCTTGAACCGGGCGTGGCCCGGTTTTTTTGTGGGTATTCTTTGGTAACGCAACGCTTTTCGCCCCGCTCCCAACTGTCTTGCAGGATTGACAACATGACCATTGCTGACCGCTGGCTGCTGCCCGACGGCATGGACGAAGTGCTGCCGCCTCAGGCGAGCCGCATGGAAGAGCTGCGCCGGTCGCTGCTCGATCTCTATCACTGCTGGGGTTACGATCAGGTAATGCCGCCACCGGTGGAGTTTCTCGACTCCCTGCTGACCGGTACGGGCACCGACCTCGATCTGCAGACCTTCAAGCTGACCGACCAGTTGACCGGCCGGATGATGGGGGTCAGTGCCGACGTGACGCCCCAGGTGGCGCGAATGGATGCCCACTCGATGCGCCACCAGGGGCCGGCCAGGCTCTGTTACTGCACCAACGTGCTGCGCGCCAAGGCCGACCAGCATCAGGGTGGCCGCAGCCCGGTGCAGGTGGGTGTGGAGCTTTTCGGTCATGCGGGCCTCGAAGCCGACCTGGAGATTCTGCTGCTGGCGTTGACCAGCCTCAAGTTGGCGGGGGCCGAAGAACTGCACCTGGCCCTGGGGCATATCGGCATCTACCGCAGCCTGGTCGAGGCGGCGGAACTCGATCGTGATCAGGAAAGGGCCCTGTTCGAAGCACTCGAGCTGAAGTCCCCGGGCGCGCTGTCGGAGCAGGTCGGTGCCAGCGTGTCGGATCCGGCACTGGCGGCCATGTTCATGGCGCTGGGCGAGCTGCACGGCGGCTCGGAGGTGCTGGATGAGGCGCGTGATCGGTTTGCCGGCGCACCGGTTGCGGTGACTGAGGCGCTGGCTCAGTTGCGCGCGCTGTACCAGGGGGTGCTGGATGCCCATCCTGACGTTGAACTCTATTTCGACCTTGCCGAGCTGCGGGGCTACCGTTACCACACCGGCATGATGTTCGCGGCTTTCGTGCCCGGCTATGGCCAGGCGCTGGCCAAGGGCGGGCGCTATGATGACACCGGGAGGGCCTTCGGCCGTGCGCGACCGGCTACCGGCTTTTCCATGGATCTCAAGCTGCTGGCCAGCCTGGTCCAGAGCGAGCCGGCCTGCGATGGCATCTGGGCGCCGGCCCGGGGAGAGGGCGTTGCCGAAGCCATCGCAGCCCTGCGTGAGCAAGGCAAGCGAGTGGTACAGGCCTTGCCAGGCCAGGCTACCGCTCCCGAGGCGCACCGCTGCAGTCGTCGGCTGGATTACTGCGATGGCCACTGGCAGATAGTGGCACTTTAGGCTTGACCACACCGGCAATGCGGGCCGGTCACCGAACGCGGCCTGCGGGCCGGATCATGGACGCGCCCCGGTGAGGGCGCCGACACGAGAGACGAGATCACAATGGGCAAGAACGTAGTCGTACTGGGCACGCAGTGGGGAGACGAGGGCAAGGGCAAGGTCGTCGACCTGTTGACCGAATCCGCTTCTGCAGTGGTGCGTTTCCAGGGGGGGCACAATGCGGGCCATACACTGGTCATCGACGGTGAGAAGACCGTTCTTCACCTGATCCCATCCGGTATCCTGCGCAAGGACAAGACCTGCGTCATCGGCAACGGGGTGGTGCTGTCGCCGGAAGCCTGATCAAGGAGATCCGGGAGCTCGAGGCCAAGGGGGTTCCTGTTCGTGAACGGTTGCGCCTGTCGCCCGCCTGTCCGCTGATCCTGCCTTACCATGTCCGCCTCGATCTGGCCCGTGAGAAGGCCCGTGGCGTCGCCAAGATCGGCACCACCGGTCGTGGCATCGGTCCCGCCTACGAGGACAAGGTGGCCCGGCGTGGCCTGCGCCTGGGGGATATGCTCCATCGCGAGCGCTTCGCCTCCAAGCTTGGCGAGGTCCTGGACTACCACAACTTCGTGCTGGTGAACTATCACGGCGAGCAGGCGGTGGACTTCCAGCAGGTGCTTGACGAGGCCATGGTCATGGTCGAGGAGCTGCGCCCCATGGTCTGCGATACCGTAGGCCTGGTGCATGAGCTTCGCCGAGCCGGGGAGAACATCCTTTTCGAGGGTGCGCAGGGCTCACTGCTCGATATCGATCACGGCACCTATCCCTTCGTCACCAGCTCCAATACCACTGCCGGCGGCACCGCCACCGGTTCCGGCGTGGGTCCGCTCTACCTCGATTACGTGCTGGGCATCACCAAGGCCTACACCACCCGGGTCGCTCCGGCCCCTTTCCCACGGAGCTCTTTGACGAGCATGGCCGCCATCTGGCCGAGCGCGGGCATGAGTTCGGGGCCACCACCGGGCGGCCGCGTCGCTGCGGCTGGTTCGATGCCGTCGCCCTGCGTCATGCCGTGCAGATCAACTCGGTTTCCGGTATCTGCCTGACCAAGCTGGATGTACTGGATGGCCTGGAAAATATCCGGGTTTGCGTCGGTTATCGCGGCAAGGAGGGCGAGGTGCTCGATACGCCGGTGGATTCCGAAGGCTACGAAGCCCTCGAGCCACTCTACGAGGACCTGCCGGGCTGGAGTGAATCGACCCTCGGCATCAAGCGGGTGGAAGAGCTGCCGGCCAATGCCCGTTCCTATATCAGTTATCTGGAGGAGAAGGTGGGCACCTCCATCGATATCATCTCCACCGGGCCGGATCGCAACGAGACTATCGTGCTGCGCAATCCGTTCGATAGCTGAGAGAGAAGCTGGCGGTATAGCCTGTTGGGCTTTTCGGGATTGGAAACTGGAAGAACAAGCCGGCTTGCGCCGGCTTGTTGCTTTTGGGCACTCAGTTCAAAATCCCTTCGAAGGCCCTCGATTGCCGCTCATCTTCATCATGGTAAATTTTGTCCTGGGCAGCCGGATCCATGAAATAAAAGGTCAGGTAGCCACCGGCACTGCGATTGTAGATAGGCCGCATGGAGCGCAGGAAGTCGTCGAAGCGCGATTCGCCAAAGCGCGCGCGGTAGATTTCCATCCAGGCGAAATACTGATCGTCCTTGAGAAAGCCGGTGAACTGTTCAGCCGGTGCCAGATCCCCGAGTTCGCTGGGATCCTCGAGTATATCCATCCCGAAATCGACCGCATCGTGGATGGTGCCGCCATCGATTTTCATTTCATAGATATCGTAGCCTTGGCGATGGACGATTTCCATGATCGGAACCAGATAGAGCAGTGCATAGTTCTGGTAGTGGGTGGCGCGTCGTCCACGCGCCATCTCCAACGGAAAGGCACCACGCTCAGTCATGTCGTGCAGGGCCGAGTAGATGGCGCTGACACCGAAGCGGAACATGTCGTCATCTTCCGTCAGCACACCGACCATGGCGGCATAGAGGGCGCGGCGGTAGAAGTGGTTGTTGCAACAGCTGCTTTCGGCGCCCTCGATCTCCATATGTACGCTTGCCAGGCGATTGAGCCAATCCTCGACGCGCTCACGCTCCTCTTCGAGGCCTTCGATCCTGGGCCGTACCACAGAATAGGCCATGCCGGCGGCGAAGATCATCGACTCCAGGGAAAACCAGGCCTGGGGCTGAGACCAGTGATAATGGAACTCGAGCAACGCGTCATCCTGGGCCCACCGGTCGAGGAAACGCACCAGACACTCGGCATAGTAGGTGTTGCCGCTGGCGACATAGGCGCCGGCCAGCTCGGACACGGTGTCCTCGAACTTGAAGAGAGGCTCCGTGGCCAGTTCCCAGGCCTCGGGAGTGGGGTAGAAGCCGGGAATCCGCATTCGTTCCGTAATGGTGGGGATCTCCAGCCGCTGCCGACAGCTGGGGGCGTAGTTTGCCAGCTCCTCCCTGTGCTGCAGCAGTAGGCTGTTCTGGGTCTCCTGCAGCAATTCGATACGCTCCTCGATATCGAAGTAGGAGGCGTTCGGGTCCGTGACGGAATAACGGGAGAGGTCCAGCTCCTGACGCTCTTCAAGGGTCAGTGCCTGGACCGTGGAAATGCCACCCATCGATAAGGCCAGGCCGGCGAGCGAGCCTGTCAGCCATGGAAGGGTAGTGAAACGTGCGAGACAATCTTCGGTTGGTTCGACCATAGCGTTATCTGCCTCCTGCATTGATATCGCTACTGCTGGCGATGGCCAGCTTCATGGTAAGGATTTGGGTGCGTAGAGTCGGAAAGCGGCGAAATCGACGCTCTGGTCGCGAGGCGTTCGCCATCCTTCGCCAGTGCCTCCGAAGAACGTGGAAAACATCAGTCCGTCTATGGAGACACTCTCCGATGTCCGATAGACGAGCCCCCCTTTTTCAAGCACCGGCCGGCCATCGATCCAGATGCGGGCCATGCCGTTGTCTTGTCCAGGCGTATTGAGAATCACCTCCTGCTCGACGCTTATCCAGCGTCCCCTGGGGAAGGTCCAGGCACCTCGGCCCATCGATTCGCCCTCCAGGTCCATGACATAGGGGTAGAGTTCCCCCTGACCCTTTTCGCGCCACATGAGGCGTATCGAGAAGCCGTTCTCTCCATCGACCTTGTCGCCACCGCTGGGTGCGTCGCCGCCGTAGAGACCGGGCAGCTTGCCCCCCTTGACGAAGTCGAATACCGGCTCGAATCGCACTTTATAGTGTAGGCAGGCGCGGTCGCTGTTCTCCAGCGCCGTTTCCCGGGTATAGAAACCCAGGCCGCCGCGCTCGACGCCATCCTGGTCGGCATCGCTGGGCGAGGAACTGCCTTCGGGGTAGAGGACACGAAAGCCGGTTTCGCCAAGGCCGGTGGCATTGCGAGTGAGAAGCGTGACGTTGTCCTCCGTCCCCCAATCCCGTGTGGATCCGAAGTCCTCGCGGATCGATGCCTTGGCGGTAGCCTGTTGCCGCAGTGGGCGGGGGCTGGCAACCAGGGTATAGCGCTCGGAGCAGGCAGGCAGGGTAGAGGGCTTACCGTTATCGATGCCGGAATCTTCCGCCATGGCCGATGCTGCCATGCCAAGAGTGGCAGCGATGCCAAGTGGCAGCCACTGCATGCGTCTATCGGTTAAACACATGGCCAACGTCCCTATGAATGATGTGCACAGCAATCTAGCGAGCAAGCAATTTGTGCCGATTCAATTTGTGCATCTTTGAGCTCTATTGGGCCGGCGGTTAGCCGGCCCGCTGGCGCTCCTGATGTGGCGTTCAATCAGCAGCACTGATATCCACCTCACCCGCCGCTTCAGCGGCACCATCGTCGGTCAGCAACTGGCGCAGGGTCTCGGCGGCGAGTTGGCCCTCGCTCTCGAAGACATCATCCAGCCATAGCAGTGCCTGTTCACGATTGGCGTGCTGCAGGCCGCGAGATGAGAGGTAAGCCTCGGCAAGGGCCAGGCGCGCACTGGAGTGGCCTGCGTTGGCGGCTTCAAACAGGTAGTCGGCGCCTTTCTGCTTATCCTGCTCCAGGATGTCTCCGCGAAGGTATTCGCGACCAAGGGTGGCCAGGGCACCGCGATCACCCTGCTCGGCGGCTAGGTCCAGCAGTTCATAGCCACGCTCGACGTTCTGATCGATGGCACCTTCGCCGCGTAGTTTGGCACGACCCAGGCTGGCGCGGGCAGCAAGGCTTCCGCCGTCGCTTGCCTGTTCCAGCCACCGCTGGGCTTCTTCGCCGTTCTGCTCGACCCCCTCTCCACTCAGGTAGGCCTGGCCCAGCAGATGCGCGGCATGGGGGTTGCCCGAATTGGCCGCATTGGTCAGGTACTCGAGGCCTTTCTCGACATCCTGCTCGACGTGATCCCCGAGCAGGTACGCCTCGCCCAGATCGACCCGGGCGCCGCCGTGCCCTCTGGCGACCGCTGCTTCCAGATAGTCGATACCGGCCGATGTATTGCCGTCATCCATGTACATTCGGCCCAGGCTGGCAGCGGCCCCGGCATGGCCTTCACCGTGGGCGCGCTCCAGCCAGTAGCGGGCCTGGTCACGGTCCTGGCCAACGCCCTGGCCATTGAGGTAGGCACGTCCCAGGTCCGCCATGGCCCCGGGATGACCATCCTCGGCTGCACTGATCAGTGCATTGATATCTCCCTGGGCGCCACGATCCCGTTGCACATAGGTGAGGGCGTCGTCGGCAGATTCATGGCCTGTCTCCTGGGCACGGCTCAGCCATAGGGTCGCCTGGTCCAGGTCCCGCTCTACCCCATTGCCATGGCGATAGGCCCTGCCAAGCACGACCATGGCATAGCCGTCGCCCTGATTGGCCGCTTCCATCAGCAACTCTACGCCACGGGTGGGGTCCTGCCCGTCCAGCGGACCTTCCAGGTAAGCTTCGCCCAGTTGGGTCATGGCAGTGGTGTCTCCAGCCTGGGCGGCTTCCTGAAGCAGTTCTTCGCCACGACTGGGGTGGAAGGGCAGCGCCTCGCCGGCAAGGTAGGCTTCGCCCAGGATGCGCATCGCACCGCTCTGGCCGCGGTCGGCCGCGCTGCGAAGCAGTTCCTCGCCCCGGGCGCCGTCGGGGGCGAGGCCGCGCCCCTCGAGATAAGCGGCGCCCAGTTGCTGGGTGGCCCAGGGATGGCCTGCCTCGTGGCCACGCTCGAGATAGTCGACGGCAATATAGGGTTGGCCGGCGATCCGTTCGTCATCCAGATAGAGGGAGCCGAGCTGGGCCAGTGCCAGGGGGTGTTCACGTTCTGCGGCCTCTTCGAGTAGCCCCATGCCGCGGGGAAGGTCGTTGAGGCCGCCCTGGCCCTCCACCAGTGCGCGTCCAAGGATGACCCGGGCATCGATCGATCCCGCCTCGATTGCCGTGTTCAGCCACCGCTCGGCTCGTACCGGCTGCGCCCGGCCCGTGTCGGGCTCGAGCAGGGCATTGCCGAGGTGGACCATGGCGTCGATATCGCCCCGGCGAGCGGACTCCTCGAGCAACTCGATGCCTTGGTCGAAGTTCCCGGTATCCAGCATGGCTCGGCCTGCCTGGGCCAGGGCACCATCGTCGCCGGCATCGGCGGCCTGGCGAAGCCAGTGCAGCCGCTGATCGGGCTGGTCGCCAAGCAGGCCGTCCGGCGCATGGAGTGATGCGAGCTGGAGCATCGCGCCGGTCTCGCCTTCCCGGGCGCGTGCTTCGAGGACCTCGGCGTAGCGCTGGCCATAATCCATGGCGCGGGCGGGGTCCTCTTTCAGCCAGCCGCCGGGCGCATAGGCCTCGGCCAGTGCACGTAGCGCCTCTTCCTCACCGGCTGCGGCAGCGTCGGCATAGAGTTCACGGGCGAGTTCTGGGTCGGCTTGCACCCCGTCGCCCCCTTCGGCGAGTAGCCTGGCGAGCCTGACCTCAGCGTCGCGATCCAGATTGGCGTTCTTGGCCTGCCACAGAAGGTAATAGGCCAGTACGTCATTGCGTTCGACACCATCCCCTTCCTGATAAAGAGTCGCAAGATTGAGGGAGGCGTGGCCTTGTACAGTCGAGGGCCGCTCGATCGCCTTGCCATAGTAGTAGGCTGCCCTGGCTCCATCCCGCTCGACACCCTGGCCACGGTCATACATCTTGGCCATCTCGTAGTAGGCAGGGGGGAAGCCCATTTCCATCAGCGGCTGGAGCTGGCTCCTGGCTTCCTCGTAACGGCCTTGATCGATGGTGTCCTGGGCACGATTGATCCGGTCCCAGTCACGCCGGCCCATGTCGACCTCTACGCCGCCGTCGAACCAGGCGCGCATAATCGGCCGGAACGGCACGGGCATGATCCTCACCGGGTGGTTCCTGGGTCATGGCGCAACCGGCCAGCAAGGCGGCAAAGGCCAGTGGGGCAGTCAGTTGCAGCTTTGCGGTTCTGCGTGCAGGAGTCGTGTGTGCTTTCATGATTATCCACCTTGGATAGCAGTCGTGCGACACCGGTAGTCACGGCATGTCCAGGCCCTGGAAGGCCTCGGTCCGGCGTCGCCTCTCGTCCATGAACAATTGGTCTTGCGCATCGGGGGGCATGAAATAGAGCGTCATGTACCCCCCGGCACTGCGGTTGTAGAGGGGGCGCACTCGCTGTACGAAACTGGCAGCCTGAGGGTGTTCGAAATGGGTTTGGTAGACCTCGAGCCAGGTGAAGTACTGCGGGTCCTTGGTGAACCCGGTGTACTGTTCAAGCGGCGCGTAGTCTTCCAACACCGCTGGGTCATCAAGGATGGCGAAAAAATAATCGATGGCTTCGTGAATGGTGCTGCCCTCAACCTCTAGGCTGAAGATGTCATAGCCCTGTCGAGCGATGACCTGCATGTTGGTCACCAGATAGAGCAGGGCGTAGTTCTGGTAGTGAATGGCTCGGCGACCACGGGACACTTCGTGAGGCAGCGCACCCGCCTCGGTCATGTCGTGCAAGGCCGAGTAGATGGCACTGACACCGAAACGAAAGAGCTCGTCGTTTTCGGTGAGAATACCGATCATGCTGGCGTAGAGGGCCCGGCGGTAGAAATGGTTATTGCAACAGCTCTCTTCGGGCTGGCCGGGGATGGCCGAGTGCTGCAGCGCGAGCCCCTGCAGCCAGGATTCGACCTCCTCACGCTCCTCTTCCATCCCTACGATGAATGGCCTTACGGTGGCATAGGCCATGGCGGCGGCGAAAAGCATCGATTCTGAGGCGAACCAGGACTGAGGGTCATTGGGGTCATATTGAAACGTGGTCAGCGCCTTGGCTTCTGCCCAATGAGCCAGGAAGCTCACCAGACATTCAGAATAGTAACTCTCACCACTGGCGACAAAGGCACCTGCCAGCATCGAGACGTTATCCTCGAACAGAAACAATGGCTCGGTGGTGAGCTCCCACTCCTCCGGGTTGGGATAGTAGCCTGGGATCCTGCCCCGTGTTGTGATGGGCTTGTAGCTCAATAGTTGCCGGCAACTCGGCGCTTGAGATAGCAGTTGATCGATCTGCTGAAGCAAGACGGCATTATCGGTATTGCTGAGCAACTCCATCCGTGCCGACACATCGAAGTAGCCTGCATCGGTATCGTTGACCCGATACTGGGACAGATCCAATTCCTCGCGCTCCTCACGGGAAAGCGTATCTGCACTTGCCGTATTGACACTGCCCCACGCTCCGGTGATCAGAAGTGCCAGGAGCAGACGAAGGAGCAAGTGAGGGCGGAGCCTGTTGGGCCTTGCGTCGTGCATATGCTGAGTGTCTCCCTGTATGCTCATCTTATGCATTGCCCTCATGGCGCAGGGGCATGGAAGCGAAAGGCGGCGAAGTCCACGTGCTGGTCACGAGGTGTTCGCCAGCCTTCGCCCGTTCCTCCGAAGAAGGTCGAGAACATCAGCCCATCGATGGTCAGTGTCGGCTCGGTTCGATAGACGATATCGCGCTGCTCGAGCACCGGTCGGCCGTCGATCCAGATCCGGGCGACGCCATTGTCGAGTCCCGGGTTGTTGAGGATGACCTCCTGTTCGATCGTCACCCACTGTCCCACCGGGAAATACCAGGCGCCGCGCCCCACCGAGATGCCTTCGTGACCGACCACATAGGGATAGAGTTCTCCCTGGCCGTGCTCACGCCACATCAGGCGAAGGGAAAATCCGTTTTCTCCATCCACGCTTTCACCACCCGAAGGCGCCTCACCGCCGAACAGGCCGGGCAGCTTGCCCCCCTGGACGAAATCGAAGTCGGGGGCGAATCGCACCTTGTAGCTCATGCAGGCTCGTTCGGCACCCGCGAGAGCCGGTGGCTCACTGTAGAACCCCGCACCACCGGGCGGATCCTCGCCCGGCGAGGAGGTGCCGGCGGGGTAGTGAACCCGCAAGCCGGGCTCACTCAGGCCGGTATGCCCGGCGCCCAGGCGTTCGACGTTCTCCTCTGTGCCCCAGTGACGGTGGGTGTCGAAGCCTTCACGGATAGCCTCATGCCCATTCGCCGCGTGGCTTGGCCGGGGGGCATCGATCTCCGGATAGCGCTGGGAGCACGCCTCGACCTCTGGAACGCCTACTGAGGCCTCATCGACCGCCTCGGAAAGCACCGGCGCGGCGGGCAGGGCGACCAGGGTGGTCAGCAGGGCGCCGGCGTTATGTCGGCCGGTGAGTCGTCTCTTCGGAGGCATACTGTCTCCTTGCAGATTGGCCGCGACGGCTGGCCGCCGCGGACTTGTTCCGAGTGTCGGCCTGTCAGCCGCTGGTGTCGTCGTCATCCTCGTCGATGGCGGTACGATAGATGTCGTCGCCGAACTGGATGACCGTGCGTACCCCTTGCCAGATCCGCTCCGAGGCGGCGCCGAGCAGTGGCGCTTCGGTGAAACGCACATCCACCGGCTGACCGACGCTTTCCGCGGGGAGCGGCTCTTCGGGTACCAGCAGGACGCTGGCCACGTTCTGCTGCTGGCGCACCCAACTGGGGAAGCCGGCACGGGGCTGTCGCTCCACGTCCAGGGCGACGTTGCGGACCCGGGCGCGTATCGGATTCGAGGTGTTGGCCAGGGTGACATAGGCCTGCTGGTTCGGCTCGATGCGGCTGATGTCGCTCATGTGCACCAGCGCCTCGACCAGGACATCGTCCTCCTCGGTGCGAATCAGGGTCATGATCCGCTCGCTTTCGTTGATATAGGTACCGTCGGCACTGCTCAGGGCCCACGCCACGAGGCAGTCGCAGGGGCTGTAGATATCGTTGCTTGACTGGCGTGCTTCCAGGGCGGCGATACGGGAGTTCTCGTAATCCCTGACAGTCTCGAACTGCTCGATGCGTGCCTGGGCGATCTCGGGTGACACCGACTCGAAGGTCATGGTGTCGCCGCTGGCAGGCTGGGCCGAGTTGGCCAGACTCACCTCCTGTATTCCGCCGTCGAGGTGCGCTTGCAGGTTCTCGATCAAGCGGTTGTTATAGTCCAGCGC